>JAAWLQ010000113.1 GCA_022797995.1 Lachnospiraceae bacterium | reverse complement strand
GTCCAACATTACCAGCTCCATAAATAATTATTTTCTTCCCTCTAAGTAAATCAATATTTTTGTAATAATAACGAGGTATATGTATTTTCCCTTCATTGATTGATTCGATTATATTCAAAAATTTATTCTTCATGAAATAACACAGAATTAATTCCAGTTTTTTATAGGTCGTTTGACTATAACTTTGTAATACCCCTATAATACTATGATTCAATTCTATGTCCCCAAGCATTCGTTCCGCAGCCGGTAAGTGAGACAATGATTTTTTCTGAAGTCTGTAATGATATAATGTCCGCTTACTTAATTTGATGTGGTTGCTTTCTAAAATACATAAACATAAACACAACAAATCTTCCCCGTATTGTTGTTTGTCCGGTAATTGCAGATAGCACTTTTCTATCAGCTTCCTGTCAAATAGTTTTGACCAAATGCTGTAACTGATATACCTTTCTTTTTCTGCTTGCAGTACATATTTAACCAGCGCCTTTTCTCTTTCTTCAACATCTGGCAGATTTAGAACTTCCTCCTCAAAGTAACAATAGATTTCATTCCCCTTTTCCGTTTCCTGAATATACCCTGTATGTACAAAGTCCGCACGACTTTCAATAATATCTTTTAGCAAAAGCTCATACATCTCCGGCTCGATATAATCATCCGCATCTACAAACCCGATATATTTCCCCCCTGCATTGCGAATTCCTAATTTACGTGCAGCTACAAGTCCTTGATTTTCCGTATGATATACCTCTATCCGTCCATCCATCCCCGCATATCTGTCACAGATCATCCCTGATTTATCAGTGGAACCGTCATCAATTAATAAAATCTGCAGATTTGAATATGTTTGTCCCAAAATACTTTCTATACATTGTGGCAAATACGGTTCTGCATTATATATTGGCACTATAACCGTAATTTTTCTTTCAGCCTCTGTCAAATCCCCCAGACCTCCGTTCTCATACACATTTTCAAGAACTGTTCAAGCTTACCCCTGATCTCTATTTCTTTTAAATACCTCTCATGGGTAAACAAAACTATCGTATCCCCTGGCAATTCGTAAACCTTACGGTTTACTGCTTTCATATCGTTTATATTTTCAATTCGAAAGTCTGTCGGCAGATATGCCATTCCTGTATTGGGATCATGATAAAAACCTTGTTGTTTAAGTTCCCTTTCTTCATTCTCTGACAGATTATAACTTCCTCTATTGTCATCAGCACACAACAATCGGTTTATACCTCTTTTTTTCAGATACTTCACTGTAACAGTGTTTCCAGCAAAAAAGTGTAATCTTAATGTATCCGTGAAACATATTCCTCCGCCTGTAATCCGTGTCAGAGCATTCATTACGTTTGAATAATCCTTTTCGATCCTTTCCGGAGACACTATACTGTAATTCGATCTGTCATCATAACAGTGAAAACCAAATTTCATCCATTCCCCACATTGCTGAAATTGTTCCTGCCATTCCGAAACGAAATCCCCCAGCAAGTTCTCTCCGTTTCTATACATACAATAAAACGATGTAGAAACACCATAATTTTCATATAATTTTTTTGCCAATCCAAATGTCGAAGAGTCGAATATTCCTTTTACAGTTTTATAGTTCTTATGAAGCCATTGAAAACAGCCAAACGTGTCATCCACTGAAAAATGAATTTGCCTGCTCACTGTTCTCACAATCTCCTTCCTGATTATCACAGATACGCTGCGCAAATATTGTAGCCATTTCCGGATTTACCCAGTTTTCTCCCTTTCCTGTCAGTCTGTCCCTGACCTGCAAATAAGTACCACAATTCACTTTCTTAACAATTCCTAGAGCAAGATACGCATGTGCGTTTCTGCAATAGGGACTGCTGCAGGCAAATCCTATCTCTCTATATGGGATATTCTGGCTTATATCTTCATAAATATTAAAATAATCTTTTTCACCCGGACAAGGTGATATTCTTCCTGATTCCAAAGAGAACAGAAATGTATTTTTGCCTGCAGTACAGTATTCCGTTCTTTTTTTCATCTGGTTCATTTTAAGTTCAAACATAGGAGACATAAATTGTCCCCATATATTTTTGTATTCTTCTTCATCGTATTCCGTAATAATCGGCATCTCCGTCTGGCTTTCATCTCGTGCTACTGTTATATGCGGCAACGCTCCGAAATGCTCCATACAAAACTTGCTTATTTCGGGGATCTGAGGAACCAGCTCATCTTCCGGCACTAGCTCAACGGAAATAGATGCCCCGCTCTTCCAAATCTGATTTACGTTCCTTGAATAAGCTTCCAGCAGATTTCTTTCCTTCAACTGCCTGTAGTGGAAAGAGCATTTAAAGAAAAGCCTTTTTCTCAGTTCAATAGAAAGCCGCAAATATCTGTCTATTTCCCCTGATAATAAAGCATTTGTAATTATAGAGATGTAATGTCCCTCCTCCAGCAATTCTTGAACAATATGAAATAATTCTCTGCAAAGCAGTGTTTCTCCTGCGCCGCAAAAATTAATCAGTGCAGTACCCCCCAGTCGTTTTCGCGACAAAGCCTTTCGAATGAATTCCGCCGAAGGCAATACAACATCAATATTCTCAAACCCACCGGTCTGTCCTATATAACAATATGTACATTTCAACTGACATGCCTGCACTGGCACTGATACTGAAATAAAGCATTTCAGTAAATCTCTGCCTTCTGGTTCACGTAATCGTCCCATTGTAGATTCATATTTTTCTATTTGAGCATTTTCATATATTGTCCTGTATGCCTTTACCGCCTCATTAATATGACAATAAGGAATATGCAGACCTTCCAGTTCCTCTTCTATTTCCCTGATAGCATGTTTGTCTTGCACTGCTATTAATACTACAATATCTTCAAGCTGCCTCAACTGATCAGGAGATACACACTTTATCTTTCTTTCTGTTATTGTAAGCCCCCACTTCTTATCATTATTGTCACAGGCAAACAGAATATCTATATCCGGACTAAGTCTGTCTATCACCAGATTTAAATAATTGCCGCATCCCCATATAACAAACTTCTTTTTATTCTCCACTGCTTTCTGATATACCATCCTATATTCTCGCTTCCACTGATTTTAAGAAATTGGCTAATTTTTCGAATTCTCTTTCAACGCTTTCTTTTTCATATGCCATAGAAGGCATGTTGAACAGACTGTCTAATTCTCTCTCAAGATTCATATCGCTTCGAGCAAACCGGATATATGGTATTTCATTTATCCAATCATATCCTCCCTGTACCTTGCCTGATATATTGTCGAATGCCAGACAAGGCGTTCCACTGACTGCACACAGAAGCATACAATGTAATCTGTCAGTGAGCACTATTCTGCTTGTCTGTATCTGACGTAACTTCATATTCAACAAATCCATTCTATCGGTATGTACCTCATCCCCCTCTGCAAGCATTGACATTTTTTTAATTGAAATACTATTCTTTCTAAAGAACTTCTCAATCTCTTCTATAGAACGCTCGGATACTATCCTCTCTCTATCCTTTCTTATGCATATCAATGCATCTTTCCTGGGATATATTTCACTGCTTCTATCCAATAATGTAACCATATCTGGAACATATCTTTTTTGAACTGTATCATCAAATATTTCATTTCCAAGGTGATAAGAGGAAACATCTCTGAAGCAAAATGTCAAATTCTTATGTGAATTATAAGTTCTCCTGGAAATCTCTTTTTGCTTCCGGCCCTCCATATTATTTTCAAAGTACATGGTTTGCGGGAAGACGACAATCCTGTTTCCGGGAAACTGTCTGACAATTTTCCGCACATTCCGTTCCCCACCTGTTAACCACAAAGAACCCAGGAAACCGCCTCCTGTGACAATCAATAAATCCTCCCTGGTTATAAATTGGCTGATTTGATTCATTTCCTTTGTGCATAAACTTAATGGGACTTCCACCACCTCATATTCCGGTAAATACTTTCTGAAAAAATATAACTCCGCTATAGTAATGGCATGATCTCCGGCGTTAACATTGTCATGTGTATTTAGCAAAATTATTCTTTTCCGCCCAGAATGATTGCTATTAAAAATACATTTGACTCTATACTGTCTTCCATTTATAAAATTATGAAAACCGATTCCCTGCAACTGCCTTCTGATCTCATTTTCATATTTTACTGTAGAAATTACTATCTGATACCCTTTGGGAAGTGTCGAAATCTCTTCCGGTGAAAGTATTCTTTTTTCAAAAAAATATTTTCCCCACAAATGCACGTTATTGTCAGCAAAATAAACTATCTGCTCCATTCCGACTTTTTCAATCAGTTTTTTCGCCTCTGCGCCGGTTCCCCAGACAATTACTTTATCCTCTTCCATTAAAAAAGCTCCTGATCACCTCAAACATATGCTGATACAAGTTATCCTCACACGTATTGGCCCCACATAATTCTTCTGTTTTTGTATCCCAGCCTTTTTCATCCGGAAAATATTTTCTTCTATCTACTAATACCACTTTACCATCAAGAATATTCTTATACCGTTTATAAACACTGCTGTCAAACGTTATTGCCATATCGGCATTGTGATACAAATATTCCAAATCATCCTCTGACACTCCTCCCCCATTTTCCGTTTCATATTTATCTGAAAAATCAATAAATATAAATCTTGCATGGTATTCTACGTGCTTTGCCAAAGGAGGCATTCCGCTTCTTTTCCTCACAATAACATAGCTAGGAACTTCTTTATCCTTACATAGGAATTCTGTGAAAGCCATATAACTATCATTTCTGTTTAATTCTGCATATGGATACAGAGTATACCCCAATGAATCTCCGTTGAAATCCTTCGCTTCCCGTGCATTTTTCAGTGTCCATGTAAAATTACCGTCCTCGAGATTGCAGGGCAGCTCCATTCGCTCACCAACAAAGTGAACTTCATTCTCATGAGCGGCAAGCCACTTTGCCATTCTCTCCATACCCGTGATCACAGTCTGCGAATACGTCTGTAATGTCAGGAAAATGAACAGATTTCCAGCCCGCTTCTCCGGGGGGGAATTGCTGACCGGCTCGTCCTGCTTATCACAATGCATTATGCCTTTTTTCAGATACTTCCTGTTTAATGCTTCAATTTCTGCTCTTTTTAGCAGTATGCAGTTACTTATGTTATCTTCCCATCTGCAGATTGGTTCTTTGTTAAATCGATTATCCACGTATTCTCTGTCACCTGCATCATCAGCAAGATTCATTTGTTCAATCAGCAACGTATACCCATTCAGCTTCCATTTGTTCTGCGAGATTGTCTCTGCAAATAAGCTGAATCCACTTTTCTTTGAAAGAATTCTATGCTTGCATTTTGACAGACAAAGCAACTGTTCAACATCGTTTTGGCATTGATTCGTCCCTGCCATATAAATAATGTCATCTGCTATCCCCAAAATCTCTTTCGCAAGTATTATGTCATCTGAAAAGACAAAGAATAAGGTGTTTTCTATTTCCTCCCTATACCACTGAACAGCGGCTCTGTAAAAATCATAGTCCTGCTCTACCATCCATCCTACACGCCTAAAATCCTGCAAACGTATATGAATACCCACACTCTCATGATTTTCTATCAATAAATCAAATCTATCTATATACTCACTCGGCGTCGGTATCCGCATCATATCCATAATTTCTCTTGTTGCCAAATCATCCCCTTTATAACGGTAAAAAAACTCAGGATGCTTTTGACAAAAGATATCATAATTACAGCAATCGTTCATTATATAATAAACCTGCGTCGAATCATAGTTATTGTAAACTTTCTCCAGTTCTTCTCCGTTTTCAATTAATTGCAGTTTTTTCTGATATCTGCCTTCTATTGATGCAATTCTTTCCGCACGTGTTCCCCGAACAGCAATACGAAAGCAATCCGGCACATTGAGAAAATCCATTAAGTAGGGTCGATAGTATCCGTTATAATATTGTGACAAATCAAGAACCAAGGTATCCTCAAACACTCGCTTCAATTTGTACCCGATATAAAAGGCTCTTATCTGGCTGACTAAGCCGCCATACAAAGATACAATAACCATACAGCCCTCCACTACTCTGTTACAACTTCTGCAATGTAAAAATGCCACAATAATAATTTCCCAGTTTTTTTAAAGCATCCTCATCGTTTATATCTACTTCTTTCACATGGAAATCCTTCACTGCTTCAAATTTCAACAACTTCATGTCAGAAAAAACACCTGCAACCGTATATGGTGAAAACATTCTGTGTGCATTAAAAAAGACTGCGTCCTTTTCTCCACATGGGACAGAAAGATATAACTTACCCCCCCGTTTTAACACTCTTTCAAAATTTTTCATTGCAATAAAAAAAGCTTCTGCATCAACCGGATCCCCATATCTTCCCAGTCCAAAATGTTCCGCCGCATGCAGAGAAGATAACGACTCAACTGTTTCATCTTCTATTTCCGACAGGTTCACCGCATCTGATTGAATAAAATCTAATCCGTCTATCACAAGTGGAAAAGGCCTTACGTCTATTAAAGTAATATCTTTTCGAAAAACCAGCAAATGCGAAATAAATCCGTCTATTCTGGAACCAATATCATAATGTCTGCCTGGATTATCCATTAAAATTTTCCGTGCCACACAAATATCCTGCATAAAATAATGTTCATCCAGAACATCCGCATTTTCTCCAATATCATTCACTATCGGATAAATTGAATTTTCTTCTATGGCAAAGTCAGTGTGTTTATTTGAAATCTGGTATACAGACAAATCTCTTTTAAACTCTTCTCCTGTAATATGTCTCCTTTCAATATCCTCTAAAAAAATAATATCTTCCCAGTTAATATCATCCATGTACTTATAAAAAATCTTCCTCTTTGCTTCCATACCCCCGCCACAGATAATGATTTTGTGGAAGTCATACGCCAAAAAATTTTCTACCGGAATAAAAACCTCTTCTTTTTCCAGCTTTTCACTCTTTTTACTATCCTGATCGGAATAACCAGTTATAGAAAACTTATGGTTTAATAATTTTTTATTCTCGTCAAACCTTTTTCCTAATCCATAAATGATAGCCTTTTTTTGCATTGATGAATTTCCTTTCTTTACCCTGATCAATTATACTACATAACGCCAGAATTTACTGTGCTGCACTGGCTAAACGTATATGTTTGGCGTTGTATAGTCAGGTCACTTGGAAATTTTAACTGTTAAGCAGTATAAGTTGCAGAATATTAATTTACAATTTCCCGGAAAATTTTATGGCCAATATCATTCTTTTTACCAAAAACTTCCCAATCAACAAATTCTTTTTTTCTGTTTATACATTCTAACAGGAAATATAAACCATCTTTCAGCGTAAAAACATTCTCCATGACAACATTTTGCGCCTGCAATTTCATGATCTCAGCCATATCGACTTCCAACGGCATATACTCAATCACATCTGTATATTTATCGATCAGTAAAATTCCGTTGCCTGTTCTGGGATATAAAATCCATTTGCTTCCCGCATTGTCTATACAAGTGAATCTGATACCCGATTCATAACGCCTGTCCCGGATCCATCTAAAACCGTCCGGATAAGATAATTCCCTGCATATTTCACCCGAAATATCAATTTTAATTATATTTCCATCATCTCCCGGGAACAGCCATATCACATTTTTATCTATACGAAAATCTTTTATAATACGCTTCCTTATATTGGCTGGTAAACTAATGATTTTATCGTTACTGTCACTTAATAAAGTGCCCGTTATAATACAGTTGCTTTCTTTCTCATACGCCGCTAAAGACCAATAATTTCCTCCGTTCTCTATAAACGGCCACTTATATTGGATATCTTCTTTTCTTTGGTGTATAACATATTTAAAAATATCACATTTAAGCTCGACTATACAGTTCGTACCAGCTATAGGACTCCATATTGATCCGCCGTAACACGCTACATTTCCCCATTGGAATGACTGCCCTTCCCCTGTCAGGTCACAATCATCCCACTGAAGCCATCTGCCAAAACCATTCTTTTCCATATCAAATTCTAATACGGAAAAATCTTTGCAATTTGAAAAAAGATATAAAATATTTTCTTTCTGCAAAATATTACAAATTATATTGCTGTTTTTTATCACCTGTGCCGGAAGCGACGTTACGGCATGCTCCCCCTCCCCATCGATCAGATACAACGGCGTGTCGGACCGATTTGAAATATATATGAACTTCTGTTTCCATTTTACCAGCCACTTATAATTATCTCCCTCCCCATAAAAAAGTTTGGGAAAATCTACAAACTCTGGGATAAAATTCTTTCTGTCCATTTGAAAAAGTGCATTCCAGGATTCATTTATAAACCAGCTTTTATCCCCCTCCGTTACAATACTCATAAACGACAGACCTGATCGTTTCGTTTTGGCATTCATGCTTTTCCTGCTTTCCTTTTAAATATTCCAGAAGCCTTTTCCCAGACTCTGCGTTAAAGTATATAATTTTTCAAAATCATAGTTTTTCTGATATTGTTGGTATGTTTTATATACTCCGATAGGATAGTCTTTTTCCAAATGCTCACAGTTGTCCCATATGTCGCAGCACACTTGATACATTCTTCGGATTTCTGCTGGCGTTCTACATATATTAAGACCAAAATATAAATCAAACTTATTTTTTTCTTCTTCAGTCAGTATTACATTCTTATTTTCAAATCTAAATAAAACTTTGGTAATATACTCATAGTCCGCCGTCTCTTCAAATCGAACACTCTCCATATACCGGGGCGTATTGTTAAAATCATATTCTTCACCACAATCAATCACGAACAGATTCTTTTTCAACGCAAGCGCATACGCAATAGCAGATGTAAAACCATACACATAAATAGTATCGCCCAACTCAAATATTGTCCGTAACCTTTGGATAAATTTTGTATCAAAACGTAATCCGGCAGATACAATTTTTACCCCCCTAACCTTCGCCAACCTGCTGTAAATCTCTCTATCAATGTCACACCAGTAGGCGCAGACTAAAATTGTATCATATTCTTTTGAATATACATCCGTAATCTGCTTCAACAGTTTATCTTCATTATAGGAAACATAACTCTGCTCCGCGCTGTGCGTCATAAAAAAAACTGCCGTCTTTCCGTTGTTTTTTTTCACATTATGCAAAGTTTCTTCACTATATATCGTTTTTGCGTATTGAATATAAGGCCCTACCGAAAATATTGGGATATAGGGATATCTGCTGTTATGAATCTGTTTGTCATATTCCCCCGAAAATATGGCCGCTGTTTGATAATCTGGGTGAGTACCTGCATAAATTACTCCATGCGCCATAATCGGAAAATTAGCATAGTCTCTATCAATTCCCGCATAATCCATTAAAGTCCTGGCATGTCCATAAAGCATCGATTCATTATATGCGCTTTCATAAAAAGCATATTCGCCTTTTAACTCTTGTTTGAGTTCTTTTACCAGTTCCTTAAATCCGGCAAAATCATTTAAAACATCCATTGTTTTACATCTGTCCAAATACTGATCCAACAGTCTGTTCATCGAACTGTCCGCTTTCATAATTCGCTGTAATGAATCGTTAGGAACCATATCTTCCTTTACAGCATCGTCCTGATATTCTATATACTCTTGAATATTATTTTGTTCAAACTGTCTTCTCACATTAAACTTGTTTCCGACAGATAAAATAATGACATAATCCTGATGTATTTCCAGTAATCTGCCGAAAGAAATAATTTCTTTCCCGTCTATGGTCAGCCCAACCTTTTCGCTGTTATTATCACAAAAAAAAGCTACCATATCCTTTTTCAAATGTCTGTAAACTTCTCTTCCATTCTTTCCGCTTCCGAATATAATGTACTTTTTCTCCATTATTAAGCCTTTCTTTTATATAGACATTCAAAACAATAATCTATTTTTCATTTTTTGCAGTTCGCTTACTTCTCCCATATCAAGCCACTTATCCTCCTCGATAATAAATGTCCCAACATTTTTCTGTTCATTTATAACACTTTTTATAATATCAGTAATATCAATAAACGTGTTAAATGGTATATATTCAAGAAATTCTGGTTCCACCATGTAAAGCCCGGTATTTATTACCACATCATATGACGGTTTTTCACTGATTTCTTTTATCTTTGTTTCAGACTCATCTATTTCAAAGATACCATATGGAATCGTTATTTTCTTTTTAACACAGACAACCGTGACAATATTATTATCTTTTTTATGCCTTTCCATAAGTTTATAATAATCACAATCAACTAAGATATCACAGTTAGATACTAAAAATGTTTCATTGATTTTGCCTTCTACTAATTTTAGTCCGCCTGCTGTCCCCCAGAATTGTTCTTCCTCATAAAAAGTAACACTGTAATCATATTGAAGTTCACCAAAATATGATTTTAATAATTCCTTTTTGTAATTAACTATCATTGCAAATTTCGAACAACCGGCACTTTTAAACTGATCAATTATTCTTTCTACAATTGTCTTATTTCCGACAGGAATGAGCGGTTT
>JAAWLQ010000112.1 GCA_022797995.1 Lachnospiraceae bacterium | reverse complement strand
ATCTCCGGCTCCGCCTCGTCGAACCAGAGACAGTCCACCCCCTGGTCTATGTAATTCTCTTTCAGCTTCGACCACACATACGCTCTGGTCTCGGGATTGGTAGGGTCGATTTCCGCCTGAGGGCCGTAGAAATCGAACACTCTGTTGGAACCGCTGGCCGTTCTGATCAGCAGATTCCTGTCCAGCATTTCCCTGTAATTTTCACTTTTCTCATTGATGGTGGGCCACATGGACACCATCAGCTTAATGCCCATGGCATGCAGCTCCTCCGCCATGGCTTTGGGGTCCGGCCAATACCTGGAATCAAATTTATAATCCCCTTGCTCTGTCCAGTGAAAATAGTCAATCACAATCACATCCACGGGAATCCCCAGCTCCTTGTAGCGTCTGGCCACCTGCAAAAGCTCTTCCTGGGTCTCATACCGCAGCTTACACTGCCAGAAGCCAAGGCCATATTCCGGCATTCTGGGGGCATGTCCCGTCAGGTCCGCCAGTGCTCCGGCCACTTCCGCCGGCTCTCCCCCCATGACCACATAGTCCATCTGCCGCATGCGATCACTGTTCCACCGGGTCCTGTTGCAGGCCAGCTCGCAGGTTCCCGTGGAAGGCATATTCCAGAGGAAACCGTACCCCAGAGAAGAGTACACCACCGGCATGGTACACTTTGCGTTCACATGGCGCAGGTCAATGGTACAGCCTTTCAGGTCAAAACACCCTGTAGCCTCATGTCCCAGACCGTAGAAATGCTCCCCTTCCACCGGCTCAAAAGTAACCCGGCCGCTCCAGAGCCCGCTGCCTTTACTTCGGTAATTCCGTATTCCCGTACTGAAAGTCATCTCACACTTTTCCGACAAGATCTTTCTGCCTTCACAGAAATACTCCGTTCTGCCGTTTTCGTACAGTATGCACCGCATGTCCCCGGTCTCCAGAATCGCCGTATTCCCCTCCAGCCAGACTTTCGCCTCCGCCTCTCCCGGCAGTAGCGTCCAGTTCATTTCTTTCACAGGCCCCGAGGGCGAGGCCTGGAACCGAATGCAGTTCTTCCCACAGGCTGAAATCTTTCCCCATTCACCTGCTCTGATAAAATAAATCGCGTTATCTCTGATCTCGAATTTCATCTGGTTCCTCCTGTTCTATTCCTTATATTACAAGTGATCCTCCTTTTTTCACAAAGAGAGGAATTCGGTTCACCGGCGCCTCCACCCGTACTTCCTGTCCTCCCTGATACACAGCCCCGGTCTCCCGCTCCGTCCATACTGCACCGGCAGGCAGATAAACCTTTCTCTCCCGCACGCCGGCCTCCAGTACGGGCGCAACCAGCAGATCATGTCCAAACAGATAGACATCTGCCGCCTCCCAGGCAGCCTGGTCCTCCGGGAAATCATAGAACAGGGGCTTTATGACAGGTGTCCCCTTTTCATGAGCCTCCGCCATGGCCGCCCGAATATAGTCCTTCATGGACTCCCGCAGACGGATATAGTAAATCATCATCTCTTCCAGCTCTGGGGTATAGCTCCAGACCTCATTATCCGCTCCGGAAGAACAGATGCCTCCTCCGTAAGAGGCCTCCGGATTCATAGGCGGCTTATGAGGATCCCGGTCTCCGTGAAGACGCATCACCGGGCAGAAAGCGCCGTACTGGAACCAGCGCATCAACAGTTCATGGAAGGCCGGATCCTTCACATTGCCCCCGTGGAAACCGCCGATATCCGCCGTCCACCAGGGAATGCCCGCCATTCCCATATGGAGTCCCGCCGTAAACTGGTTCCGCAGATAGGTAAAAGTAGAGGGAACATCACCGGACCATACCAGCGCGCCATACCTCTGGGATCCTGCCCAGGCACAGCGAATCAGATTCACCGGATTCTCCACTCCCGCTTCCCGCATTCCATCATAAAAGGCACGGGCATAGCCCACCGGATACTCGTTGGCACATTCCAGCGCCGAACCGTCATAATAGCGGTACAGGTCAAAATCTGCCGCGGTATACTCCGGCTCCGCTTCGTCCAGCCAGAACAAAGCCACTCCCTTGTCAAAATAATTCTTCTTCGCAATGTCCCAGACAAAACGTCTGGTCTCCGGATTGGTGGGGTCCATGAACTCCTCCATGCCGAAGCACTCCATGGTCGCGGAAATGCCTCTGTCCGTCCGTACCAGCAGATCCCGCTCCTTCATCTCCTGATAGTTCACAGATTTACGGTCAACCGTAGGCCAGATGGAAACCATCAGCCGTATCCCCATCTCTCTAAGCTCTCGGATCATTCCCTCCGGGTCCGGAAAATAGGCTTCGTCAAAAGTCCAGTCCCCCTGACAGGGCCAGTGGAAGAAATCCAGTACAATCACACTTAAGGGAATCCCTCTTCTGTGGTATTCTCTGGCCACATACAGCAGTTCCTCCTGAGTCTGATAGCGAAGCTTGCACTGCCAGAAGCCCAGACCGAAATCGGGCATCATCGGCACCTTTCCCGTCACATCCGCATAACTTTCCACAATCTCCGCCAGCGTATCCCCGGCCACAATCCAATAATCCAGCTGTCTGGAAGACCGGACGGAAAATTCGGTCCTGTTCTTGCCGAACACCGCCTGTCCCACAGCCGGGTTGTTCCACAGCAGTCCATATCCCCTGTCCGATACCATGAAAGGGACCGAAATCTGTGTATTTTTCTGCTCCATGTCCAGTGTACAGCCTTTCAGATTCAGGTATGGCTGCTGATACTGGCCCATCCCATAGATTCTCTCTCTGTCGTCTGTCTCAAACCGCAGATGAATCTCATAATTGTCACCGCCCACATTTTTGAACTGCCTGGCCACGGTGCGGGCCATGGTAATCTGGTCCAGCTCCCTCCAGTCCTTCGTCCCATAGTCCCAGGAGCGATAATACTCTTTCAGGATTTCTCTGCCCTCCTGATTGTAAAAGGTCAGTTTCCCATAGGCAGTGATCACCGCCTTTATTTTTCCGTTGGTTACGGCTGCCTGTTCCTCTCCGATTTCAATGCTTCCCGCCCCGGCGGCAGGAATGGAGAGTGCCCAGTCTCTGTCCGTAAACTTCCTGTTCTCTGTGGCGCGAATGCGAAGTCCCCGACCCCAGGGCCGGATTTCCAGCAGTTCCCTCCTGCGTCGAAACAGCAGTGCGCCGTCTTTCTCTGTGAAAAAATTCATATGCGCTTCCTTTCCTTCCCCTCTTCCGCTCCGAAGGGAATATTCCTTCCGGATATCCTGTTCCCAGAATTTTCTATAATTTCAGGGTATCATACTGGCTTCTTTCATGCAATCATAATTTTGCCAGAACGAAAAAGACACCTCCGAAGAGATGTCCCTTTCTGATACCATCAAAAGCAAAACCGCCTGTCCTCTCTATATTTCCTCCGGAAAGGATTCCCCTCGCACCGGTAAATCTTCCCGCCGGTCACATCATAGACCACCGACCACACAGTATCCTTCCCTGTCTTCCTGTCATACTGGCAGATAAAGCCGTATTTTCCGCTTAGGACATCCATGGCAAAGGATATCGCCTCTGCTCTGTCTCCCTGCTCAAACGCCTTCCGGATAGTTTCATATCGCGCTTCCGAGTCCCAGTCGTCCACGCCTTCCGTCCGCCAGGCCTTCATGCCGTCCAGATGAAACGAATTTACCGCCGAGACAAAATTTTGCTTCTTATGTTTCTCATCCGCATAACATACTTCCATCCCCCGGGCATTGCATTCTATGACCGCCACACTTCCCGTCCTGTCCGCTGACGTAAAGGTCTGCGCGGAGGCGATGGGCAGGTGTCTCAGCGCTTCTGTAAACTCCCTGACAGTGCTGCATTTTTCCAATCCATATCGAAGCAACATCCCTGCGTTCAGTCCATATCCCAGACATCTGGGATATATGGAAGTCAATCCAATGGCAAGACCATGATCGTTGATTCCATCCTCCATTTCCACGAAAGCCGTTGTATTTCCCTGAAAGGCATACCCATGGTCTGGCCTGTAGAT
Source organism: Lachnospiraceae bacterium (assembly GCA_022797995.1). Taxonomy (GTDB): domain Bacteria; phylum Bacillota; class Clostridia; order Lachnospirales; family Lachnospiraceae; genus Acetatifactor. The sequence goes on along the minus strand of JAAWLQ010000112.1, from coordinate 6,583 downwards.
ACAGTTCATATACAGCTTCTCAAGCTCCGGCAGGAAATCGCTGTTCCTGGCCAGTATCACATGTTCCCCGTCCCGGAATGCAAAACAGGAGCACTTATTTTCCGGCAGAATGCAATACATACTGAGCAGCATAGTCTCCAGTCTCTCAGGCTCTGTCCGCTGTCCTTGTGCTATTCCCCTTATCTCCTCCAGTACCTCCGGATACCATCTTTCATAGAATGGACGGCATTGCCGTACAAAGTCGACTCTTTCCTCTGAAATATTAAAAGGCACATTATCCAATAATAATTTCCCATACTGAAGTAACCGGTCGCCCCATTTGAATCCCATTTCATAGTGGCTCCCCTGAAATCTGACATGATACATATTCGCTCTCCTTTTCCCCGCGGACAATGAGACAAAGCGCCGCAGGATCTTTGATTGAGAGCTACCGGTAACTCTACAGGAAGCATAATCGAATAAAAATTTTATGTCAAGTGCAATGTTCGCCAGTCAGGGGGAAAATGGAATTGGAATATAATAGAATCAGGTACAGATTCTATTATCAAAGTTCTATAATAGAATCAAATCAATCAGGGCAAAAAAGGAATTGCCCTGTATCCGGATTCCAGCTCAGCACAGCTATAATATCCTCTGGGCCAATGATATCACTTACAGCCGAAACGAGAATGGCCCTGTCCTCTATCGCAAAGCAATAGCTGTCCTGAAGGTCCTCCAGCGCTTCTATCTCCACATCCTGCCACCGGCCGTCCCGGATCTCCAGAAAACGGATCTCCTGGGAGGAAACGCCCTGAAAGGTCGTGGTTCCAATGGTTAATACTTTACTCTGCCCGGCGCTTGTCTGAAAAAAGCTTATCTCCACATCATCGGCGTTGAATTCTTCATATGCCACCTGTTCCAGCGAATCCTTTTTCAGGAGAAGCGTCACAGTTTTGTCCAGCCCGGCGGTATGCGGGAGATTCAGAATTTTACATACCGCGAAGATTTCCTCCGTGTCGCCATTTGAAAAATGGCCGCTGTAAATCTGTGCCACCGCGATATTCTCATCCTCCACAGTGCCGTCCTCATAATTTTCCTTTACCTTTTCCACAAGGTACCTGTCAAGTTCGGAATAGTGCGCTTCTCCTTCCGGCACCTTCCCACAACCCGCTGCCAGAAACAGACAGACCACCAGGATTCCCAAAAGCAGTTTTCTTCTCATGTACTCCCTCCTCGTCATGATTCATTTGTAAAAACATTTGCAATGATAACCTGAATCTCCTCTTCCGACTGCGCCATCCCGTTCCATTCCTCCATATGTGCGGTATTTTCCAGGTCAAACTGCACATCTGTGGCATACAGTATGGCATAGGTCGCATTTTGGGTTGCGAAAAGATAACGGCCGATTCCCGCAATACCGGATTGCTCAAACTCTTCTGCAGATATGGAATGATCCTCGCATTGAAATATTGTGAAGAGGGTTCCACGATAGAAATCTGTGCCGGATTCATCCATGGGCGTCCGTGCGTCGTAAATAGATTTCACGCAGAATTCCCACATAGTTGAGTCATATGGCTCAAAGACCCCCTCCACCACTTCATATTTTCCTTCCCAGCTGTCAGGAAGAAGCAGTGTCAGTCCGATTTCCTCCAGCACCACTTTTTCCTGCTTTTCCGGGACCTCCACTGTAATCTCCCGGGCAAAGGCCAATGCGCCGACGCTGAAGCTGGACACCATCAGGAGAACAACTGCCGCGGCTGCGGCCCCATACCGTCTCAGCCTTTTCCCGCCATAATGCGAAAGGCTTCCGGAAGCAGACGCACGGTAATGAATCGCCTCCTCTACATACCTGTCGTCAATTTCATTCATCGCTTCTGAAAATTTCTCTGCATTCATAGATACACCTCTTTTTCAGCCAAATACTCCTTCAATTTTCCGCGGATGCGAGTGAGCCGGACGGTGATATTTTTTTCCGTAAGGCCTACAAATCCGGCTATGTCCCTGCAGCTGTCATAAAACCAGTAGCGGCGCATGAAAATCACGCGGTTTTCAGCCGTCAGCGTGTCCAGAAACTCTCCTATAATATGGGCCAGCTCTCTGGCTTCCATCCGGCTTTCCACTGTATCCGGAGCCGCTATGCAGGCTTCGATTTCATCCATGGCAACCGTATGGCTGCTGCGCCGTTTGGCGGCTTCCTTTCTGTAGTATTTCTTCAATGAAATGTTCCGGACAATCTTGCAGAGATAGGGCAGAAGCGGCTTCGGCTCCGCCGGCGGGATCGCGTTCCACACTCCCAGATAAGCGTCGTTGACACATTCTTCCACATCCTGCCTGTTGTTCACAATGTTGTATGAAAGCCTGTGACAGATTCTGCCATATTTCCGGTCCAGCTCCCGGATGCCCTGTTCCGAACGGGCAAAAAACAATTCTATGATTTTCTCATCTTCCATCCCCTCACCGCCTCCTCTCCGTCTTCACCTATATACTACCTTTTCGGCGGCAGATGCTACATTTGATAGAAATGTTTTTTACACATTAGAAAGCATATTATACTGCACCCCAGATGTATTACCATTCCGAAGCCAAACATCATACAGATAAAGGTTATATCCGGCACAAGCAGTCCCTTTCTCACCAGTCCATACAGAATCGGGTAATACAGCAGGTTTACAATGGCTGATATGCCAAAACAGTATAGCGTTTTCCCGTACCCAATTAACAGACTTTCGAATAGAACAGTGTAATTGTATGCAAAATAAAATGGAATTAAAGTGACTAATATATGTTTAATAGATTCATGGTTTTCAATTCCCATTACATTCTTTAAAAACGGATTTAGCATTGGGATAAAGCACAACCATAGCAGAAATGTTCCTATAATGACAATATGATAGTGCCTCATTTTAGCTGTCGTCAATTTACTCCTGCAATCTTTTTTAATGATTTCTGCCAGTGCAGTGATAGGTATAAGCATCAAGCCCCAAATGATGTTATTTGCCGTCCAGTAATTACCCTGTTCTGCCACGGCATTCACCATTTTACAAACTACGGCAAAATAGATAAAATTGTCCAGAAATATCTGCAATCCACTGAATGAACCGATACGCAGATAATCCCTCACAAACGCTCCCTCCGGTTTAAATGAAATGACAATCAGTTTTTCCTTGTATACACCAATCAGACATAATATAACGCATACCAGATTCACCACAATATTAGAATATGCCACACCATTCACCCCAAATTTCGGGATCAGAATCGTATCACCGATTATTGTAAATACTGTTCTCAATATGGTCATTGTATATATGTATAACGGCTTTTCCAGTACCACAAACAACACATTTACAAAACTGACAACATTTGCAATCATAAATCCGATTGTTTCCAGCTCGAGATACCCTGTAACCTCATGAATCCGCTCGGAAACCATTGTTGATACAATATCATGGCAATATATCAGAATAATGACGGAAAATGCGATATAGATGACATTGACAACCAGAAATGACTGAAAGATTCTCTTTTTAAATTTCCCCATATCTTCCCTGCATTTATTAAATAACGCGTACAGAGGTACAATTAAAAATGCCTGTATCGTCTCATTGATTAAATCGAACCATTCAATATGTCCCGCAATTCCCAAACCATCTGTCACCGGACTGTTAACGATCAGATTTGTCCGCACAAGCGTATACAAAAATGGAATAAAACTCAGCAGCATCAGGCTGCAAAACAGATTAACAGAAAATTTTGATGCTTTTTCATTCATGTCCATATCTCCCTCCTCAGTATATTCAAAACTACCCTGTAATTACTTTTGATCTACAGTTTTCCCAATCTGAACTTCAATTCCTCCCAGCCTGCTATTGTCAGAATGTTTTTATCCTCCACATAAGGCAAATCCATTACCCCTGTGTACCATACCGGCATCAGCCCGGCGCCCAAAGCACCCTTTATGTCACATTCATACTGGTCTCCCACATACCATACCTCATCCGGCTTCAGGTCAGCCTTTTCCAGAGCCAGTTCAAACAGTCTCTTATTGGGTTTCCGAAATATGTAATTACTTGAAGTGATAATAAACTCAAACGCATTATCCGGCAACAGTCTGTTGATACGCCGGGCCACCACAGAGGGGGCATAGGAAATATTGCTGATTACACCGGTGCGGATATTTTTCTCCTGCAGGTATCTCAGAAAATTTTGAACGCCTTTTGTTGGAACGCCGGGTGCGGCGGCATCCCAGAATACTATGTCAATTTCGGAATTGCTCAACGCAATCTCGATTCCCAGCGATTCGTACAGATATGGTGTGAACATTGTGTTTGGTATTTCTATCTGAAATAAATGTCTTTTCTCAGGATCAAATCTTCCGAATTCCCGATTGATTTCAGTTGCTCTGGCCTGGACCTGCTCCGCCGACAAATGATATTTGTTTCTCACCGCATATTGCAACACAGCTTCCGTCCCCTTTACACCGTCAAACTTCTGCTCTGCCACAAGAGTCTGACCATAATCAAACAATATCATTTTGGGTGTTATCATGTGTAGTCCTCCTTTTTTAGACGATGAGTCCAAAAAGGTGCAAAGTCTTTGCATCCGAATTCCAAGCTTTTCACTTCGAACATTCAGCAAAGACTTTACACCCTGTTCCGCGTCTGATATTCAATTACAATAGTCCATTATTCTTTTATCCTGTCAATATCTGTCAGATTCACACCGCAAACCTGAAGAATCGCTTTTAAAGAAAGATATTCTTCTTTTAGCTCGGCATATGTTTTTGTGGCGCCTTCTTCTTTGGCTAAAAACATATATTTTTGGATCTTTTTGAAATCATCAATAGCCACTTTTGCTACTTCTACACCACTTGGCATATAATCACCTGCTTTCTGATACTAAAGAGGAGGTCTGCGACTCCTCTGAGATTTATATGTATCTGGTTTCATTATAGCAATCTATGCCCGGAGTGTAAAGCATTTATTCAGTAATCAGCTCTGAATAAATCAGCTCAATTGAGTTAGATTAAGCCATCTCAGCTGTTCTGCTGCTTCTCCCGAATCTGTGCATGAAGTGTCTGCAGAGAATGGACCTCCCCGTTCCCCGCCTTCTGCACATGCAGGATTCCCTCCGCAGTGGCTTTGGCCGCGGCAATGGTGGTCATATAAGGCACCTTTGCCTTGATGGCCGCTTTCCGCAGATAGCTGTCGTCATATTCGCTGTCATCTCCCACAGGAGAATTGATAATCAGGTCAATCTCGCCGTTGGTAATCAAATCCAGCAGGTTGGGTCTGCCCTCATACAGCTTTTTCACAAGTCTGGCCGGAATCCCCGCTTCCTTCAACAGAGCACAGGTACTGCCTGTGGCCAGAATCTGAAATCCCGCCTTCCGGAAGGCTTCCCCTACTTCCACCACTTCGGCCTTGTCTCTGCGGTTTACACTGATGAGCACAGTGCCGCTTAAGGGCAGTTTCGTCTGTGTAGCCTCCTGAGCCTTGAAAAACGCTTCGCCGGCCGATGCCGACAGCCCCAGCACTTCGCCGGTGGAACGCATCTCCGGCCCCAGAATCGGGTCCACCTCCGGGAACATATTGAAGGGGAACACCGCCTCCTTCACCCCGTAATATGGGATATTCTGCTCTTTCAGGCCGGGCACCGGAGAAGGTCGCCCGGTAATCTCAGCGGTAATAATCTCGGTGGCCAGAGGTACCATTCGGATATTGCACACCTTTGATACCAGCGGCACGGTGCGGGACGCTCTGGGATTGGCCTCCAGCACATACACTCTGCCGTTCTCTATTGCGTACTGCATGTTCATCAGTCCCCGCACATGCATTTCCTCGGCGATTTTCCTGGTGTATTCCTTGATGGTCTCCACGTTTTCCTCTGAAATATGCCTGGAGGGAATCATGCAGGCCGAGTCTCCGGAATGAATGCCGGCAAGCTCGATATGCTCCATGACGGCGGGCACGAAGGCTGCGGTTCCGTCGCTGATGGCATCTGCCTCACACTCGGTGGCATGGTTCAGGAACCGGTCAATGAGAATGGGACGGTCCGGCGTCACCCCCACCGCCGCCTTCATATAGTCCGTAAGGCTCTCATCGTGGTATACCACCTCCATGCCCCGGCCCCCCAGCACATAGGAGGGACGCACCATCACAGGATATCCGATTGTGTGGGCAATTTCCAGAGCTTCTTCCACTGTCGTGGCCATTCCCGACTCGGGCATTGGAATCTCCAGCTTCTCCATCATGGCCCGAAACAGATCTCTGTCCTCCGCCAGGTCAATCACCGCAGGAGAAGTACCCAGAATCCGGACACCATTCTTCTCCAGCTCCGCCGCAAGGTTTAAGGGCGTCTGTCCGCCGAACTGGGCGATGACACCCACAGGCTTTTCCTTTTTATAAATACTCAGCACATCCTCCAGAGTCAGCGGCTCAAAATAAAGCTTGTCCGAAGTGTCATAATCCGTGGACACTGTCTCGGGATTGCAGTTGACGATAATGGTCTCAAAGCCCAGCCTCCTGAGAGCCAGGGAAGCATGAACACAGCAATAGTCGAATTCGATTCCCTGGCCGATACGGTTGGGGCCGCCGCCCAAAAT
>JAAWLQ010000111.1 GCA_022797995.1 Lachnospiraceae bacterium | reverse complement strand
ATGCTGCCTCCTTACTCTCCATAGGTCTCTTCCTGATAGTTCAGCACTGCTGTCCGCAGCTCATCAAGAGTCATTTCAGTAGTAAGTCCGGATTTGCCAATAGACTCTGCATATGCAATCAAATCCGCTTTCTTATTCATTGCCTGAATCTCCTCTTCAGATTTCAGTTCAACCCCTTCCTGTAAAGACTCCTCTTCAAGTACATTAATGTCCTCAACATTCGATGATGTCGCCACAGGATCATAGATATTGGAAACCATCCAGCCCTCCCAATCAAGGGGATACGGTACCGGCCTGGAGAACATCTGTACCTCCACAATATTGTCACCTTCGCTCGCAACGACTCTCGGTACAATGCGTTCTGCATAAGACACGAAGGAAGTACCCTTCACGAATGAAACCTGCGCATACACTGTTGTGCCCATACCCGGATGCAGAAATGCAATCGTACCTTTCGGCAGAAACTCCTTAATGGTACCGTCCAGATCCTCATATACTTCGTCATAAGTAAACATCTTAAAGATCACGCCATTTACATTGATGTCGCCATTGCAGGTCACACCATTCGGTAGCTGTACCTGGTCTATAGTACCGGTCTCTACACGAATCTTATTATAAAATTCCAGGAAGTCCTTATCTGTCATAAGCTGCATGGACACATCTCCGGTCATGACGATATCAGTTGCTCTGATACCCCTCTTTTTCAGAATCAGCGCAATTTTATAAAACTCCTGGATCTTCTCTGCAGCGTTCATAAGATTCCAGTCCTTCTCAAACGCATATTTGTTCTGAAAACCTTCCTCATAAAACTGAAGCACCTGTGTCTTATAGTTTCTGTCCTGTACTGCATCCTCTGCAGACCCATAGTGCTTCATCAGGAGCCTTCCCGTGGTAATAATCTCGGCACACATAAGCTCCTGTCTGCGATAAATGGCATTCCGCATATCATCCATATGCTCTGATTCTATCTCATTCTCTCTCTGCGCCGGTGTCCTTCCGGAATCGGGCGATTCTCCGAATGTCTTTAACTCCAGTTCTTCCGCCGTGATAGGCATCTTAGGTGCAATATAGGGCGCTTTTACCTCATATGCACGGTATCCTTCCGCGTCCTGCACAATTCCTCCCACTACCGGGATGACAAAGGGCGCCACCTTGCGCCCGCCCCTTTTCGTCTCAATCAACGCCTTCTCGGAATAGTAGGTCTTACCATCCGGAAAATAGCGGTCCTTGAAGAACTGGACCACAGGATACATTTTTTTGATCGTATGAATCAGCTTATAAGTTTCAATAACCATGTTTCCTCTCCTCCACTTTAAATCTTTACTTCAAATAGATACCCTTGCCTCTGAGAGCTTCCATATCACCGGCTGTAAGCTCCGGATCCGCGATCACTTCACTGGCCCGGAAGGATCCGCTTATGTACACTGAAACAGTGATCTCAGTGTCATCCGCCGCATAATCCGTGTCTTCCGCCACGATAACGCTTGCCTCCCCATTCGCCGCATGGACGCTGTATTCCCCGTCAGCGCAATCCAGAACCTGGCCACGTTTTATTACTCCGTCTTCCTCCGCAGTAATTTTTACCGGGACTGCTGCCGCATCGACAGGATGCTTTGTATCGTATACCAGCCTGTCCTTCTCCACGGCATACGCCTGCTTGTTCAATAACGCCATTCTACTTTCCTCCTTTTGCCTTATTCACATGTGCCGCCATCTCATCAGCCTCGTCCGTCTGCTCTTCCCCGACATCAGGTGTTCCCAGGCCCACCTCGTCTGCTCCGGACAATTTGGAGTCTTCTTTTGCTACTGCCATATAGGCCGCAGCCAGTTTGTTCCCGCTGACCATTGCCTGATAGGCAAGGGCAGGACCATCCATGGGATTTTCTCCGTATTTTGCATCATGCAACGCGTCTGCTGTCACAGTAGCTGATATGGCATCCAGAGACTGAAGACGTTCTCTTTCCGCCTTTGTCCCTTCTGCTCTCGCCGCTGCGGTCATGGAGTCAATCTCTCCCTTTGCCTCATGGTTCTCCTTCAAAAATTCTTCCAAAGTCATATTGGTTTTTCCTCCTTCTTTTAATTTATCAGAAACGGTTGTCATGTCCGTCTTCTGTCCATTTGGTTGCACCGGTGCAACTTTCTCTTTTTCCCCGCCGTTTTTAACGTCCTGCTCCCTGCCGTCTGACATGCCTGCAGCTGACAGCCTGATTGCCTGTATGATCGACTTTGCTTTGTCTTCGGGAATAATAGGAATGTCCGCGGCTACAATTTTTTCCGCCAGATTCTCTCCACTGCCCCCGCCTGCATTTGGATCCCCGAATAGATATCCGTCAATAAACCCCTGCTCTATAGCTGTCTGCGGACTCATATAGCTACTGCTGTCCATAAGCTGCTGAATCTCTTCCCTGCTCTTTCCAGTCTTCCTGACATATGCATTGATAATGCCAGCGTTAAACTCCCGAAGTGCATCTGCTTCCATCTGCATATCACGGTAATCTCCTTCTGCCATAGACTGTACATTATGGATCATAAAGATGCCCGTATCGGATATCAGCGCCTCATCCGCGGCACACACCAAAAGCGTAGCTGCTGACATGGCGCTGATCACATGCGCCGTCGTCCTGCCCCCATACTCTTTCAATATTGTGTACATCTCATAGCCATAGACACACACTCCTCCCGGAGAATTGATTTCAATTACAACTTCCTCCCCGGCTGCCGCCTCCAGCCCTTCCCTTAAATCATTTGGACAGGATGCATCCCATCCGAAATAATGATAGAGCCATGCCATATCGTTGGACACGATAGGACCTTTCACATTAATTTTCTTTGGCACTTTCCATTCCCTCCTTCAACAATGCTTTATTCGCCTCTGCCAGAAGCTCATTCTCATTAGACAACGTTCTGACATTATCGTTGTAGTCACTTCCATTAATTGCTGCACATTCATCCTCCCGGGTTGACAAACCTTCTCTAATTCTGGTGACTGCCGCATTTACTTCCTGTACCGGATTCAAGCATCCCTGCGCCGGCCCCGTCCATGTTGCATTTGAATACGCCTTTTTTATCAGCGGATCCGTAAAAAATCCCGGGGCGGATACCCTCCCCTTACTCACCGCTTCAGCAAGCCATATCTCATATACAGACTGACAGAAATCATTCACAAACCATTTCCTTCGCATGGAAAAAGAGCGCCATGTTTCATTCAGCGCTCCTTTCGATGCAGAAAAATTATTGGAAAATTTCTTCATTAGCACTTCCGGAGATATCTCCAGCGCAGATCCGATCATTGTTACAAATGCGGAAACAAACTGTTCATAGTTCTGGCTCGGATGTTTTGATTCAACTGCCTCCACGGTTTCCCCCGTCTTGAGAAAATTGATTATACCGGATCCCAGCTTTAACTCATCTTCTCCGCTTCCCTGGTTTGGGCTGCCTGCCTCTTCTTCATCCACACCTCCGAATCCGCTGAGATCGTCCCCATTCTCTGTGCAGATAAATAGCGCAAACATGGAATTGATCACAGCAGCCATTATCTCTGCCTCTGTGTACCTTGTCATTTGCTTAAGAGCTGCGATAACCGGCGCCAGGAACGGCACGCCCCGATATTGTTCCGCCCTGTCCGCACTGAAAATATGCAAAATGTTTGGGTTTCCGGTTTTCTTTCCACGCTTCTCAATTCTCGCCCACTTTGAAATTCTGCCCGAATACTCCCCGGGAAAATTGGAGCAGATATAATATGCTGTCACCTTTCCGTCCGCATCCATTTCCACACCGTTCATGATGGTATTCCCATTTTTCGCCTTTTTATCGAACCCGTCATACTCTCCATCTGTACTATTCGGTGAGCTAATCCTGTCTGCAGATATCAGTTTGATCCTCAGCTGGTAAGGCATGTAATCCAGCGTCTCTCCATAGGTCAGCAGTGCGAAAGATTCTCCGTCTTTCAGCCAGTCATTAAAGGCTATCTGCTGCAGTTCGTAAAAGTCGTTAAGGTCACTTGCGTCGCATAGCGTACTTTCCGCCCACACCGCAAATTCTTTTTTGATTGTCTGCTGGAGCCTTATTGACTCTTCTTTTGATATTCCCAGAAATTCATAGTCTATCTTCGGTTTTGGCACCAGTCCGGTACCGACACAGGATGTCCTTGTGGAGTTTATGGCCGCCGCTGCAATTGGCGCATTCATAGCGAGATCCCTTGTCCGCTCCCTTAACAATTTTCTGTTCTCCTCAATATCGCTCTTCGGAGACAGACTTTCCGAATGATACCGCTTCGCCCATGTTGCCGATGTGGAGGCTCCTCCGTGAGAATATCCTGAATCCACAAATCGCTGTGCGGTATCTCTCTGCGCATTCAGCAAAACCGTGTTTGTCCTGGTCTTCGCAATCTGATTTTCCGTCTGCGCAATTTTCAACTCCCTTTTGGTCTCCCGGAGTTTCCTCCTGTCTGCAAAATATCCCATGAACTCCTCCTATCCGAGCGGTACTACCCTTGCGGCCCTGTTCTTTGATGTCCCATGGGTCTTGTAAGCATCAATGGCCGCTTCATATGCCTCTATCTCTTTTGATATTTCCGAAAGACTTGCCCTGCTCATTTGGTTTTCTCCGATTGCGTAAGATTGTCCGCCTACAAGAATTTTCTTTCTTGCCTTTTTTAGATCCTGCAGGGTTTCCTCCGCATCCAGAAGCTGTTGCTTGTTTTTAATAATTACCGCCATATGCTACACCCCGATTCCATCTATAGATTTTCTTGTTCTTCTCACAAATGCAGATTTCCTTTTCATGTAATTTACACCATTCCTCAGTTTTTCCTCCAGTTTGTTCCAATCTGGCCGCAACAGTTCCACCGTCGCATAATTGTAGTTGAATAAATCAAGCGGTTCATTTCTTGCGCCGCTCTTTTTCACCCATACGGTTTTCATTACACCTTTTACCTTCTTGGTAATCTTGCTCTCTGATGTCAACCCTTTATAATACTCCCCGTCATACCCTCTGCCATCTTCTGCCGGAAAGTGACAGTAGCCGGCTCCGGCCTTTTTAATTTTCAGCCTGTTTGTTATATCCTCCTTCCCTGAGTCAACACCGATAATGTGAATCAGCGTACGATCCACAACAACCTCCTTTCCATTTTTCTCTTCTTTGATGTCAACGATTGTTTTTTTGTAAAGTAAACGGATATCCGGCTTTCCTGCATATCCCTTTACTCCATAGCACTTCTTTCCTTTTTCCTTCATCTTCTTGATCCACTTATATGTCGTATTGGTGAAGTGCCCTCCGGTATCCACCGCGAATCCTGCTATATTCAGTTCCGCTCCACTCCCAAAATGCAGAGGCTGACTCAGGTATGCCTCCAACTTGTCCCATGGTTCTTCTGTGATCAGATCTCCGTATATCTCTGTCTTATAGATTCCCCATGTCTCATAGTCTCTTGCCCATCCTCTGATTTCTATTTCAAAACGATTATCCTGTACATCAACCGCAGCCGTGAGCAGCAGGACACCATCCGGAATTTCCGCCGCATACTTTTCCGCCCCTTTCTCAAGAGTTTCTTCGTCCATCGCATTATCTACATATTTGGTTTCATCCCATGTCTCCCCGAGCACAGTATTTATAAATACCTTCATATCCTCCGGATCATGAAACCGTTTCAGCCTATTATTTGCTTTCTTGAAGTCCTCTATGATTGCCTCCCAGTCTGCAAACGGACTGGCCAGCTCATTCAGTCGAAAAGATCTCTTTTTCTTCCGTTCCGGATGCATCGCTATCCACTTATGATTACTGTCTTTCCATTCTCTTTCCGGTATCAGCACTCCACATTCCGCACATGCCATGGACACCGACTTGAAATCTATCCGCTTAAAATTGTATGACTGCCATGCTCCGCACTCCATACACTGTACACTCCATACCTCCATGCTGCCATCATTGTATGCATCCTCAATTTTGCTGTGTCCTGCAATCGTGGGTGTAGAAGTTTTAATATGCTTTTTATTCCAATAGCTTGTCGCTCTCTTTTCCGCAAGCTTAATCGGATTTCCTTCGCTTCCTGCGGACTCCGGAAAACGGTCCACTTCATCCATCCAGATAATTCTCCGAGGATCCGATGCAAGTGAACTGGGCGAATTTGCCCCGCCGATTGATATACTCCCTCCCGGATATATTTTCAACATAATTGTATTACTGGAGTTCCGCGTCTTTACATCTGCCACTTTCGATGCCAGCTGCGGGATATCTTCTATCATTCGGGAAAATCTTGTTTTTGAAAATTTCTCCCCGTCGAGAATTGTGGGCATTACAAGCATCTGTGTTGTCGGCTCATAATCAATATAGTATGCAATCCCACACATGATTATCGTGGTCTTCCCGACCTGAGCCGAACTCATCACGGATACATCCGTAACTTCGGGATCTGTAATAGCATCCATAATTTCTTTCTGGTACGGTATCGTATCAGAGGAGAATCTGCCAGCCTCGCTTGAGCCTTCCGGAAGAACCATATACTTGTCAGCCCATTCGCTGATTGTCATATTCTCTTTTGGCCTCAGTAACTCCGCCAACCTGCTCATAAATTGTAGTGTATGCCAGCTGACCTCTCTATTCTCTGTCTTCATTTACACAAACCTCCAATGAACTGACAGTCTCTCCGGATATCTCGATATGCTCGTCTGAATAAAAGTCCGCAGGGTTGTAGTCTGCCAGCTCCACAAGTGCATTATCTATGTCAGTTTTTAAAATTTTCTGGATCTCTGTCCTGGACTTCCCTTCCAGCTTTTTTGCCAGCTTAGATGGAAGTGCTGTTACTTTTGATTTGAACCTGGAAAACATATCTGTCATTACTGCTTCCACATCCTCTGCTTTATGCACCTGTCCTTTAATCAACTGCAGTTTTATCTCCGTAATCTGCCTTTTCAGACGCTCATGCTGAGCTTTCTCTTCCTCCAGGTCCAGACCGGCCTCATAATCCTCTGTCGCAGCACTGCTCTTTCCTGCATTGACAACCTTCAGTGCTGTAATATAACTCTTTGTAGAATTCCAGAATAAATATTTTCCATGTGAATCCCGTTTGATGATGCCCTTGTCCACCAGATCCCGGATTGTCCTGTCCTTCACGCCAAACAAATTTTCCAATACTTTTGATGATACCAGCAGATCCTCAAAATCCTCTGTCTCTCTTCTCGCTGCCATAAGATGTCCCCTCCAATTCGGCAATGCCTATAAAAAATATTCATACCTAGCCAATCCCCGGGCTCGACGACCCGCAAGGCAAAATTAAAAGCCTGGAAGAACCTATGTCATTTTTGACTGGAATACAGGCATTTGTTTCTCTTTCCGCACTGTTAAAACCCTATCATTTTCTTTACATATCTATTATTTTGTAAAGTCTTTCGCTCCCGTAAAACTTCTAATTAATGCATCCCCGAAAAACATTGTACACTTGACAATACTTTGATATGTCAAATCAATATCAAAAAGAAAAGTGCACTGCCAATTTCCCAACACAAAGTGTCAAAACAACCTACCGGTCAAATGACAGGTTATTATAGGCTTTATCCTTGCAGTCCTGGTTCACTCCTATATAACGTAGTGTAATGTGAATGTCTGAATGGTTGAATATGTCCATCAGCAACGCTGCATCATTGGTCTGCTTATACAAGTGATAGCCGAAAGTCTTTCGGAGTGTATGTGTTCCTATACTTTCAAGACCAAATCTCTTCCCTGCGGCAGACAATATGTTGTATGCCTGCTGACGGGTGATAGGATTGTTTGGTTTATGTGGGTTTTTGAACAAAAATTCATAATCCTTTTTATCCTTGATGTATTCCGTCAGTATTTTTTTCAGATTTTTATTGATCGGAAACCTCTTTTCCTTTTTGGTTTTCTTTTCCCGGCGTATAATATAGTCCTTTCCCCTCACGTCCCTAACGCGGAATTGCAGTATATCGCCGATTCTGAGTCCTGAATAGATTCCAAACATAAACATTACATAGTCACGTTGATTTTTACTTTTCAGATAGTCTGCAATATCAAGCACGACTTCATTATCGCGAATCGGTTCAACCGTGTTCACCTCTTCACCCTCTTTCTTTCACACATAAAGAGACATCTGACAACTTCCATGTCATCTTTTCCAAACGTAAAAGGACACGACTGCTGCCGTGTCCTTACAATGTGTTGGTAGCCGGGACCTGTCCGCCTGGCTCTTCAATTATTATTATACATGTGCTTTTTGTGCTTTGTGTGCGTTTTTTAAAAAATCATCAATTTTTCTGCTTATTCTACTTCTGTCCATATGTACTAACCTGGCTATTTCCTTCTGTTTCTTTCCGTCAAGGTAATATAACCGGAAAATTCTCCTGGTCATGCTGTCCGGAATGTTCTCAATAAATTCCTCCACTTCCAGACACAGTTTTTCTAACTGTGCTATTTTCTCCCGGTACCGTGTTTTTATCCTCCATTCTTTTTCAAAATCATATCCAACCACAGATTGCGGAACAGGGTATCCGCTCCTGTAGTCCATAATGACATCATTCCCTATGAGAGAGTCGTCCTGTCCCAGATGATTCAGATCATACTTGAGTTCTGCTATTTCTTCCTTCATACTTCTGTATGATTCCAGCTGTTGTTTTGTCACTTTATTCCTCCCCCATAAAAATTTATTCTTCTCACAGGCCTGCTGCCGGCTTTGTGTCACTTGCAAGTGCCTGCCCGCACCATATACAGAACCGCATCTCATACTCACCGATCAGCTCAGAATTAAACGGCTCCCCACAGCACGGGCACTTACCGAAGGCTCCATCTGGTATGATTTCCTTTGGAATCTGTTTCTCACGTGCCTCCCGGCATTCCTCCACGGTGCCGATTGCTTCATATTCAGCACCTTCATCCAAAGCTTTCCCAATTGTTCCGTTACGCTGAATAATACGCTTAAGAGATTTCATATGAGCTATTTCTTCTGGCTTGCACAAATCCCTATATTCGGCAAGGTCAACCGTGATTTCCTCCACTGTACCGATTGTCCGATACTGCTGGATTTCTTCCAGGGCAGAGCGAACTGTATCCTTTGCCTGCTTTCTTTCACAATTCCCGCAAGGTCCTGTTGTGCATAGGCCACAGAAATTCAAACGCTTTATAATTTTAACTGCTTCCTGTTCTGTCATATTGTTTTTCTCCTTATTTCAGTTCCTCTAATACCTGATTTAATGCCTCTTTTTCTGCTGTCCGAAAGTCTACCAATGACCTGATATCTTCATTTGACAATTCAATTTCACTCTCTACAAGCCCGGGCTTCTTATGTATCAATTTCCCATTCCTGATTTTCCGCAACCATCCTCTTTTCCCATCCAACAATCTGTTGGAACTTCTTACTGGCGGACACAAATCCATTAATAGATGTATTTCCGCATCTAAATGATCTATTTTCTTTTTCAGCATATTTGCAAATTCAAGTTTTTCATTCGTCATCCCTTACTCCCTTCTATTGCATCCAGACAAGTTATTCCTCCACATAATCCATAATTTCAACAGCTACAATCATCCTGTTAAAATCATGAGCATCTCCATTAACAAAAAGCGTGTTTCCATTTTCATCCTTCAGATCCGCAGTAAAATAATCAGAATCCTCATGGAAGTAAAAATTGCAGTCGTTTTCCAGATTTCCGTCCTCGCACTCAAAGTCAAAATCTAAAACATCCCTTCCCTTACAGTTTCCATGCACTTTTTCCGTTATATGCCCCACATATTCCCACTGCTGGATAGTAATTCTCACTGTATGGATTCCCTCCCAGATATTCGGGTCATAATTTTTTATTGCCATATTGTTCCTCGCTTCCCGGTTTCTTGCACCTTTCAAACTCTATCACCCATACCCAGGGGTTCGCGTCCCAGCCATAACGATCAATATCTGACTTTTTAATGGTGGAATTCCACAATATTGAAAATTTTTTCAACATCTCTTCACATGTATGCGGCTTTGTGAAAATCATCCCCTCCTTTGATACATCACTTGCCCACATTTTCTGCAGCCGCTCCACCCTTACATCCATCACCTTAAGCCAGATCCTGGCGGCTTCTTTGGGCATATGGATGGAAGGCGTCCATTTCGGCTCTGAAACTGTATCGCCTACAATTTCTTTTCTGTAATCAGCTTTATAGGCATTCCTATTTCCTCTCAAACCATCGCCTCTGTATCCTGCAAGAAATTCATCAAAATAATTTTGGCAAAAAGATTCACGAACATATAGGATATCTCCATTCTGAAAAGGAGCTTTAAATATTGGACTTTCAAGGGCATCTGTCTTTTCATCAAGGAAATTGATTACTTTTCCTCGCTCACAAACAAAATTCTCCCGCACTGACTGTTTTACAACTCGCCTCGTAACAGTCTTCCTGCCGTCCAGAATGGCCCGCACCATCTCTGTATTAAAAAGAATTGGTAATATTCTACTCATGCCTTCCTCCTTCCACCAATTTCAAAAGATATTCCCTGTATGCCTTCGCATCTGCAGCTATCCCGTTCAAGATCGGAATTATCAGGCGAAATTCTTCCATGTCTCTGCTCTTATATGCCTTTATCC
>JAAWLQ010000110.1 GCA_022797995.1 Lachnospiraceae bacterium | reverse complement strand
ATGTGGTAATCGTTACATCCGATGCGGTGGATGGCCGGATGAAGCAGTTTCGGATTCGTCCCTGGATACTGCAGGTTATTATACTTATTCTGTGTGTGATTATCGGCGCACTGATCGGATATTTTTTATATGAAAAGGATATCTGGGCCGTAAAGCTTCAGCATACGGAATCGCAGAACGAAGAGATTACCGTGCTTGAGCAGGAAAAGGCTGAGCTGGAGAAGCAGATTGCCGGATTAAACGAGGAAATCGCCGGTTTGAATGAGAAGGTGCAGATTCTCAGTGAGACGGTATCGCAGAAGGTGCAGGCGGAGAATGAGCTGTCACAGCAGCTTGAGAAAGAATATCTGCCCACAAGGCTTCCTTTTTCGGAGCGGGCAACCATGGAAGATATGGCGGAAGATGAGCTTATATGCGTATTTACAGCCGGGACGAATTCCATGGTGGTAGCCACTGCAAGCGGAACTGTCACGGCGGTAAATGAAGACGCGGAATATGGGAATAATGTCTGGATTGACCACGGAAACGGCTATACCACCATCTACAGGAACCAGGGGGAAGTCAAGGTCAAAGCAGGGGAGACTGTCACCCAGGGAACCACATTGTTCCTGATTACGGATGAGAGCAGTAAACTGGGTTATCAGATGATGAAGGATGGTGAATACGTCAATCCAATGGATATGCTCAACATCAGCGGGTGAGGATGGCACCGGGCGTGGACACTTCATGACGGAACTATAAAACACAGTCAGGAACATTTCATGACGGAACTATAAACAGGAGGATTAAGAAATGAGGAAAAAGGAAACACAGATTACTACCATTATCGGCATGGGCGCCGAATGCAACGGTGATTTTTCAGCCGAAGGTGCCATAAGGATTGACGGCACCATAAACGGAAATGTGGTGGTAACGGATACGGTTATTGTGGGAGCGGCCGGCTGTATCAACGGAGATATAAATGCACAGAAAGTAATCATTGGAGGCGAGGTATACGGCAATCTGAATGTGCCGGAGAAGGTGGAGCTTACCTCCACGGCGAGAGTGATCGGCGATATTACCACAGGCGGTCTCGTGATTGACGAGAAAGCTGTGTTCCAGGGCAGATGTGATATGAACCAGGATACCAGCAAGAAGCCCAGACCGAACAACAAGGCTGTAAAAGCTATGAAGAAGACAGCAAAGGCCGCCGTTGTGGAGGCGCTTAAGGAAGCGGAGGAAGCCGAGGCTTCGGCTGCAGTTGAGGAGACGACAGATTCCGGAGAACAGTCTCTGGGATAAGGATTCCGGAAACCGGACGTGATGTTACATAGGGCGAAGACCACAAAAAAGCAGGTCTGCCAGAGCAGTTGTGGAATCTGGCGGTCCTGCTTTTGCACATGAAAATTTACCTTCTACAGAGTCTCTTCGCCGTTTTTCTTCATACGTCCGAACACCACTTCATATCCCCTGTTGCCGTAATTCAGCGAACGGTTCACACGGCTGATGGTGGCGGTCGAAGCGCCGGTCTTCTCGGCGACTTCCAGGTATGTACTGCGGTTTTTCAGCATTAAGGCCACTTCAAAACGCTGTGACATGGAATGCAGCTCATTTACAGTACACAAATCCTCAAAAAAACGATAGCACTCCTCACGGTTCTTCAGACAGAGAATGGCGTCGAACAGGGAATCTGCAGCCTCGCTTTTGATATCTTTATTCATCGGAGAATACCTCACTGTTTCTTTCTGTTTTTTATTTTAACATATTAAAGTCGTAAAGTAAAGGTGACTTTTTTTAAAACTAAATCTTGTCATGTAGTATTGAATACTATATAATGTTATCAGACAGGAAGACATTTATCCGGGTATTGTCCCGGCACACTGAGAAAAGGATGAACATCTATGACGATTGACAGTAATGATCTACTTAACAGCATATTGGCAAGTCTGGACAGGATACAGTATATCACTCCCGAGGATATTCCGAACATTGATCTGTACATGGATCAGATCACCACTTTTATGGACAGCCGCCTGCGCTCTTCGGTGCGGAATCCGGAAGAGGATAAGGTACTGACCAAAACCATGATCAATAATTATGCGAAAAATGATCTGCTTCCCCCGCCTGTGAAAAAGAAGTATTCCAAGGAGCATGTGATGCTGCTGTTTTTTATCTACTATTATAAGGGAATTTTGTCCATCAATGACATTCAGACACTTCTGGGGCCGATTACGGAACATTTTTTCAAAAATGGGAAGGACTTTAATCTGGAGAGTGTGTATCGGGAAGCTTTTGGTATGGAAGAAAAGCAGATTCAGGATCTGAAGGCGGATGTAACGGAGAAATTCCGGTTTGCGCAGGAGACATTTCAGGATGCGCCGGAAGAACATAAAGATTTCCTCCGGAAATTTGCCTTTGTCTGTACTTTGGGCTTTGACGTATATCTGAAAAAGCTGATGATTGAAAAGATTATAGATGAGATTTCCGGTTCCGGGAAAACAGAAGGAAAATAATTGTAACCAGGACAGACTCTCTTTCATATGATAGCTTATCAAAGGGAACCAGTGTGGTTCGGATAGAATGATAAGGAGGCTTTTATGAAAGGGGTGTCTTTAAGAAGAATAGGGGCAGTATGCCTGGCGCTGATGATGACGGCGGTGATGGCGGGCTGCGGAGATAATGGGAATGCGGCAAAGGAAGGCAGTACAAAGGTAGTACTGAATGAGGTGGCGCATTCCATTTTCTATGCGCCGATGTACGTGGCCATTGAGGAAGGGTATTTTGCGGAGGCGGGGATAGACCTGACGCTTGTGACCGGATTCGGTGCGGATAAAACCATGACGGCAGTGCTTACGGGCGAGGCGGATATCGGATTCATGGGAAGTGAAAGCACAATATATACTTACGCCGGCGGGACCGAGGATTATGTGGTGAACTTTGCACAGCTGACCCAGCGTGCGGGGAATTTCCTGGTATCCAGAGAGCCTGTGGAGAACTTTTCCTGGGATATGATTAAGGGGAAGGATGTGCTGGGAGGCAGAGCCGGCGGAATGCCGGAGATGGTGTTCGAATATATTCTGGCGAAAAACGGCATTGACCCCAGGGTGGATTTGAATATTGACCAGAGCATTGATTTCGGCTCTACCGCGGCTGCTTTCTCCGGGGGCCAGGGGGATTACACCGTGGAGTTTGAGCCTCACGCAACCGCGCTGGAGCTGAAGGGAGAAGGTTACGTGGTGGCCTCTCTGGGCGAGGATTCCGGCTATGTGCCCTATACTTCTTTCTCGGCGAAGAAGAGCTACCTGGAGAAGAATAAGGACACCGTGCAGGCATTTACAAATGCGCTGCAGAAAGGGATGGATTACGTGCAAAGCCACACGCCGGAAGAAATCGCAAAAGTGATAGCGCCCCAGTTCCAGGAGACGGATATGGAGACGCTGACTACCATCGTGGAGAGATACTATGTGCAGGATACCTGGAAAGAGAATCTGATTTTTGAGGAGGATGCCTTCGCCCTGCTGCAGAATATTCTGGAGGATTCGGGAGTGCTGGAAAAAAGGGTGCCCTATGAGGACCTGGTGACAAAAACATTTGCAGAAGGTGCGGCAAACCAGTAAAAAGTAAAATATGCGGTACAATTTACCGTCGGTGACAATAGAATCCTCAGATATGGGGATTCTATTGCTGTATCCGTATATTTTTCATTGCCCAGAGCTGCAGCGCTTTTGCGTTGACGCTGATTTTTTCCAGGGAATCCAGAATTTTCTGGAAGGCGGGCCGTTCGTTCTCCTCAATGATGCCGTCTTCGGAAATGGCGATCAGAGAAGCACGCAGGGAATCGATATCCTTCAGGGAACCCAGCACCTTCAGAGCCAGCCTGTCAAAATCATCAATGGAAACCTCCCGCACGGAGTTACGGCCGATGGGACACTCTCTGGCACAGTAGGAATTGCACAGCTCCGGCACATTGTATGCCTTCGCCATGGCCTTGACCTCCTCCGGATAGGGAGGAATGGTGTCCAGCTCGATCCTGGCAAGTCTGGTGCGGTCAATGCCGATGATTTCCGCGGCTTTTTCCCGGCTGGAGAAATCAGAATTCGTTTCCGCGGCTTCCGAACGTGCGAGATAGTACATATTATCGGCGGCTTTAGTAGCTTTTTTACCCATGTCTGTCTGTATCCTTTGCTATAAAATATTCAGTGGAACAAGCTTTCCCTATACAGTTTATTCGAAAAAAACTTTTTTGTAAAGATATTTCCCAAAAGCGGTTGAGGGAAAGTGAAAAATTTGATAGAATGCTTATATTGTGATGTCCTTCGGGACAGGAAGAGGAGGTTATAAGTTATGGGATTGATTAAGGCGGCAAAGGACGCGATAGGTTCCCTTCTGGCGGATCAGTGGAGGGAATATTTTTATTGTGATTCCCTCTCCAATGATATTCTGGTGACCAAGGGGAAGAGAAAAGAGAACGGCGGGCGAGGCAGCAATAAGGGAACGGACAATATCATTTCCGACGGTTCCATTGTGGCGGTGAACGAGGGTCAGTGCATGATCATCGTGGAACAGGGCGGCATTGTGGAGTTCTGTGCGGAGGCAGGGGAGTTTGTCTTCGACAAGTCCACCGAGCCCAGTCTGTTCAGCGGAGATCTGGGTGAAAGTATCACAAATACTTTTAAAACCCTTGCAAAGAGATTTACCTTCGGCGGCGGCACGGCGAAGGACCAGAGAGTTTACTATTTCAATACGAAGGAAATCCTGAACAATCTGTATGGCACGGCCACGCCGATCCCTTTCCGCTACATAGACGATAATATTGGTCTGGATATGGATGTGAGTATTCGGTGTAACGGTTCCTATTCGTTTCGGATTACAGACCCGCTGCTGTTCTACCAGAATGTCTGCGGGAATGTGACGGAAAGCTATAACCGCAGTCAGCTGCAGAATCAGATGAAGGCGGAGCTGATGACTGCCATGCAGCCTGCTCTGGGCAGGATAAGCAGACTTCGCGTGCGGGTATCTGATATTCCCTATCATGTGACGGAGCTGGTGGATGCGGTGAATCTGGAATTGTCAGGGAAATGGGAGAAGACCCGGGGCATTGTGGTGGTCAGCATGACCATGAACCCGCCCTCCATGCCGGAGGATGTGGCCAAAAAGATCAGCGAGCTTCAGTCTACGGCCACCCTGAGGAATCCCAATATGGCGGCTGCCACCCTGGCGGGAGCACAGGCGGAGGCCATGAAGGCGGCCGCATCCAACACTGCCACAGGGCCTATGATGGCGTTTGCCGGTATGAATATGGCTAACGCGGCCGGCGGTATGAATGCTTCCTCGCTGTTTGCCATGGGAGCAGCGCAGAATCAGGCGAACAACGCCCAGGCAGGAAACGGGATGGCCCAGACGGGATATCAGAGCGCGCCTGTGCCCGGCTGGACCTGTAAATGCGGGCACAGGGATAACAGAGGGAAGTTCTGTATGGAATGCGGCAGTCCGAAGCCTTCGGACGCAGGCTGGACCTGTGGATGCGGCACTGTAAACCAGGGGAAATTCTGTACAAACTGCGGCGCCAGAAGGCCGGAGGGCGCACCCCTCTATAAATGTGATAAATGCGGCTGGGAGCCGGAAGATCCTGCTCATCCGCCCAAATTCTGTCCCGAGTGCGGCGATATTTTCGATGAGAATGACAATGTGCGGCGCTGACAGTCACGCCTGACTTTACCTTAAGCAGCCGGCACTGCGAAATCCGATATCCCATTGCATTTGACGCATTGATATAGATTTCGTCAGGCCGGCCTGTTTCTGTGGAAAATGTGGCCGATTGTAAGGAAAGTACTGTATTCCGGCACTGCCGGTCGGTGCCATGCGAAAACATCCGGTGACGTGGAAGTAACAGTAACCCATGACCGGCAGGAACTGTCAGGCCCTCCGGGGAATGCCAGGGGAAATATAAGAGATGAGGGAGGCTCCCGGGAAGGGGAACAATGAGTATATATGATACTTTGAATAAAGAACAAAAGGAAGCAGTGCTGCAGACGGACGGCCCTGTGCTGCTGCTGGCGGGGGCGGGAAGCGGGAAGACCCGCGTGCTTACACATCGGATCGCCTATCTTATCGATGAGATGGGAGTAAAGCCCTGGAATATTCTGGCCATTACCTTTACCAACAAGGCTGCCGGTGAGATGCGGGACAGAGTGGATAAACTGGTGGGCTTCGGCGCGGACCAGGTCTGGGTCTCCACATTTCATTCCGCCTGTGTGCGGATTCTGCGGCGCTATATTGACAGAATCGGCTATGACAGGGGCTTCACCATCTACGATGCCGATGATCAGAAGACGGTGATGAAGGCAGTTATCCGGCGTCTGAATCTGGACCCTAAAATCTATAAGGAACGGACTTTTCTGAGTGCCGTATCTTCCGCGAAGGATGAGCTGGTATCGGTGAGTGAGTTTGAGCGAAAAGCTGTGGGCGACTATAACCGGACGCTTCAGGCCAGAGCCTACAGAGACTATCAGGAAACCCTGCGGGCGAACAATGCGTTGGATTTTGATGATATTATCGTGAAGACGGTGGAGCTGTTTCAAAACTGTCCGGAGGTGCTGGACTCTTATCAGGAGCGGTTCCAGTACATTATGGTGGACGAGTATCAGGACACGAATACGGCACAGTTTGAGCTGGTGCGGCTGCTTGCTGAGAAATATCGGAATCTCTGCGTGGTGGGAGACGACGACCAGTCCATTTATAAATTCAGAGGCGCCAATATCAGGAATATACTGGACTTTGAAAAATATTTTCCGGAGGCGGCGGTGATCCGGCTGGAGCAGAATTACCGTTCCACCCAGGCGATTCTGGATGCGGCCAACGCGGTGATACGCAACAACACCGGCCGAAAGGAGAAAACGCTCTGGACAGGCAGAACCGGCGGAGAGAAGGTACGCTTCCGCCAGTTTGACAGTGCTTACGAGGAGGCGGAGTATATCGCGGAGGAAATTGCCCGGAAAGCGGCGAAAAAGGACATGGAATATAAGGACTGCGCGGTGCTTTTCCGGACCAATGCCCAGGCCCGTCTTCTGGAAGAACGAATGATTATGGAAGGTGTGCCATATAATGTGGTGGGAGGTACAAACTTTTATTCCAGACTGGAAATCAAAGATATCCTGGCCTACCTGAAAACGGTGGATTCCGGCCGGGACGACGTGGCGGTCCGGCGTATTATCAATGTGCCAAGGCGGGGAATCGGCAATGCCACTCTGGAGAAGGCGGAGGAATTCGCCAGACTGCGGGAAATCGGTCTGTACGCGGCTTTTGAGCGGGCGGACGAGATAGAGGGGCTGGGCAGAACGGCGGCCAAAATCCGTTCTTTTGTGGAACTGATCAGGAAGCTGCGCGAAGCGCGTTCCCGAATGACAGTGGCGGAGCTGATTCAGCTGATTGTGGAGCGTATCGGATATGAGGAATACCTCCAGGATTACGATGACGACGGGGATGACAGAATTGCCAATGTGGACGAATTGATTACCAAAGCGGTCAACTATTCCGAGACCCACGAGGAGGCCACCCTGCAGGATTTTCTGGAGGAAGTGGCGCTGGTGGCGGATATTGATAATGTAAATGAGAATGACAATCGGGTGCTTCTGATGACATTGCATTCCGCGAAGGGGCTGGAATTTCCCTGTGTGTATCTGGCGGGGCTGGAGGACGGGCTGTTTCCGGCTTACATGGCGGTAAATTCCGACAATATGGAGGACCTGGAAGAAGAGCGGAGACTGGCCTATGTGGGGATTACCAGAGCGAAGGACCGGCTGGTTCTGACCAGTGCCAGAACCCGGATGATACGGGGAGAGACACAGTACAATCCGGTAAGCCGTTTTGTGAGAGAGATTCCCGCACAGCTGCTGGAGACTGGCAGCGCACCCGGGAGAAAAACGGTGAGCAGACGGGAGGAAGCTTCGTTTGCCGGCCGTGGCCGCGATGTGCCACAGGAGGATGTGTCTGTGGGTACCGGCGGAAGAACGGGAGGAAGCAGTATTTACGGAGATTCCCGGCCCAAGGCAATTGTGCGGCCGAAGGTCACGCCAAAAGCGGATAAGCCCTATATCGCAAAAGGGATCGGCAGTCTGAATCAGCTTGCGGGCATATCCAGGGGAGCGGTCTACCGGGCGCCGGAGGCACTTACCTATGGCGAGGGCGACAGAGTGACTCATATGAAATACGGAGAGGGAAAAGTCACGAAGATTGTGAGAGAAGAACGGGATTATAAGGTGACGGTAGAATTCGACAGGGTCGGACAAAAAATTATGTATGCTTCTTTTGCAAAATTAAAAAGGTTGTAGTATTTTTGAGGCGAATATGATATAATAATCGTGTTAAGTAAAAAAGGCAGAAAATCTGTCAGCATGGAGGTAGATTTATGAATAAGATCGAGAACCTGATCGATATGGCAAGACTGAACGAACTGTTGGGGAAAAAGGAAGAAGAGAAGAAAGAATGGAACGTTGTGGTATGTGTGCTGGCGATTATCGGAGCTGTAGCGGCAGTGGCCGGCATTGCCTATGCGGTGTATCGTTACCTGAATCCCCGTTACCTGGATGACTTCGATGAAGAGTTTGAAGATGAATTCGAAGACGAGGAAGCAGAGGATGACGAAGATGATTTCTTTGCGGACGAGGGAGAGAACTGATTGAATGAAAAAAGGACAGGTGTATGAAGCGACAGTTGAGAGGGTAGACTTCCCGGGCAGAGGTGTGGCACGGACAGGGGAGGGTACCGTTATCGTAAAGAACAGCCTGCCCGGACAGAGAATAAAGCTCGGCGTCAATAAAGTCAGAAATGGGAAGGCGGAAGGCCGTCTGCTGGAGGTGCTTGAAAAGTCACCTCTGGAGACCGGAAGTCCGTGTTCCCTTTTTGGCATATGCGGAGGATGCAACTATCTGTCTCTGCCCTATGAGGAACAGCTGCGGCTCAAGGAAAGCCAGGTAAAACGGCTTCTGGACAGCTGCCTGGAAGGGCAGAGGCAGCCCTGGCGCTGGGAGGGAATCAAGGGCAGTCCGGCGGTATACGGATATCGCAACAAGATGGAATTTACCTTCGGAGACGAGCGAAAGGACGGACCTCTGACACTGGGCATGCATAAACGGGGCAGCTTTTATGATGTGGTGACAGTGGAGGACTGCCTTATTGTGGATGAGGATTACCGCCTGATATTGAAGACAGTGCTGGAATATTTCGGCAGACAGGGCGTTGGCTATTATCACAGACTGAGGCATGAAGGATATCTGCGTCACCTGGTGGTGCGGAAGGCCTCGGGGACGGGAGAGATTCTGGCGGCCCTGGTGACCACCAGTCAGGACCCCTGGGGAGGAAGTTACGGAGAAGCTGTTTCCGCGGGAATGTGTGAAGACGGTTTCGGTGAAGTCAGGCCCGAAGAAGTGATATATGAAGCGAGAGCGGCCGGGCAGAAGCGGCTGTCGAAGAAAGAAAATGCAATCCTGCAGGAGGGATGCGGCGAGCCACAGAGTCGTAAGCCATCGGAGAAGCAATTGGAAGAGGGTTTTCTGGAAGCCCTGCTGGAGCTGGAGCGCAGCGGCAGAATGAAGGGGCGCTTTGCGGGAATTCTACATATTATAAATGACTCCGCGGCAGATATCGTGCAGAGTGACCGCACGGAGATTCTCTATGGGAGGGATTACTTCTATGAAGAATTGCTGGGACTTCGGTTCCGCATTTCTGTCTTTTCCTTTTTCCAGACGAATACATACTGTGCGGAGGTTCTGTATGAGACAGTGCGGGAGTATGTGGCGCAGGCCGTGAGAGCTGAGACGGAAGCAAAAGATGGACCAGACGGGAAGGCCGGAACAGAAGCGGAAGGTTGGCTAAAGAGAAAGGATGAAACAGAAGCAGAAGGTGAACCAGACGGGAAGGCCGGAACAGAAGCAGAATGGCGGCAGAAGGGAAGCGATAAAAAGGGTGGAATAGTATATGACCTGTACAGCGGCACGGGGACGATAGCGCAGCTGATGGCCCCGGCGGCGGACAAGGTAATCGGCGTGGAGATCGTGGAGGAGGCTGTCAGGGCCGCTGTCAGAAATGCGGCGGAAAACGGCCTGGACAACTGTGAATTCATTGCCGGGGATGTATTGAAGGTTCTGGATACCATAGAGGATAAGCCGGATCTGATTATTCTCGACCCGCCCAGAGATGGCATTCATCCGAAGGCCCTGCCGAAGATCATCGCCTACGGGGTGGAGCATATTGTCTACATTTCCTGCAAGCCTACCAGTCTTATCCGGGATCTGGAGGTGTTCCTGCGGGAGGGGTATGTGGTGGACAGGGCTGTGTCGGTGGACCAGTTTCCGTGGACGGCGAATATTGAGACGGTATGCTTACTCAGGCGGAAGGCCTTATGTGCAGACAGGGTGTTATCGTAACAGCTCAGACAGGGCACTGAACTGTTACGTATTTTCTTAGAGAGACGAAAATGAAATGTTCATGGGTATTGATCTGCCGGTAACGGGGAAGAATAGTTTCATCTGGACTGACATGAGAAGGATGAACGGGAACGGACAGAGCTTTGCTTCCATGCGGTAAATGAGAAGGGAGAAGA
>JAAWLQ010000109.1 GCA_022797995.1 Lachnospiraceae bacterium | reverse complement strand
CAGGCGGTTTCGCATCTGCGTTCAAATTTGGGCCGCCTGCCTTTATCTGCTGTAGAATCTGTCGCATGCAGACTGATAGGCATCGATACACTCCTGGATACCATAGGAATCCAGACCCTTCACAAATTCCTCATAAGAAACCGTATCCTCACCAATGATGGTCTTAACCATATACTCCTGACAATAGGTGATAATATCCGTCAGATACGTGTTTATGGTATTATCCTCTTCCGTGCTTAAGGATATGCCCACCGGCATACTGACCGTCTTCTCTGGAGACTTCCATATCTCTATGGACTCCACCTGGGCGGAAACGCCGTTAGGGGAGGTGGCTATGGACAGACGGTCTCCTGCTTCCCCGTTATTGTAGCCCATATACGCCTTCATTGCATATAAGGACAGCTCCTGGTTTGGGGACAGATCCCCTGAAGGATGGAGAATCGTATCCGTATACACCGGCTCCTTATTCTCGTCCAATGTGTAGGATTCCCCCTCAATCCCGTAGTGCATCAGGAACATGCCCTCCTGGGAATAGAGATAATCCAGCCACTTGGCAGCCAGCTCCGGATCCTTACAATTGGTGGTTACAAATATCTCGTTCCCTACACAGCTGGAATCGCTGCATTTCATGACTTCATCCCCGGCCTTAAGGACTACGCCGTCGATCGCCTGCAGATAGCACTCTTCATTGGTTATAAATCCATTCTCATTTAAAAAGGTGCCATTCTGAAATCCAAACATACAGTCAAACAACATGGTCTGGTCGTTTTCTATATTGGAGTAGTCTCCTGTGATGATGGGAATACAGCCATTGGTAAAGTTTTTGTCAATGAGTCCTTCCTGATACCATTCGGCCATAGTACTGAGCCACTCCTCAAAACCATCCTGAAGGGGTCCGAACCCTACCTTGTCCGTATTGTAGTCATACTGCCAGTAGTTGGAAGACCAGTCCGTATTCACTCCCCAGGCCAGGGAAAGGGCGGTACCGCCGTCCGTCTCCAATGTCATGGGAGCCGCCATCCCGTTATCGCGGCACTTAACCAGAAGGTCGTGCCACTCATCCACTGTTTCTGGAAGCTCTTCCCCCATCTTTTCCAGAATATCCGAGCGGTATGTCATGCCGTAAGCGCTTCCGCCGCCCTCAACTTTTGTATCTGTGCCCTGTAAGATCCTCACTGCATGGAATTCACCGTCGTCATACATTGCCTGCTCCGTTGCTTTTTCACTGGAATCCAGCAGTGAGGTATAATTGGGCATAAACTGAAGATAGTCTTTCATATCCACCAGTACGCCGTCATCAATGCCCTGTATATATCCGCCAGGATAATTGTTTGTGCCGCCCGGACACAGAATATCCGGGAAATCCCCTGTTGACAGGGTCAGGTTGAACATCTCCAGCATTTCAGTCTGGTCGTAGGTAATCCAGTTGATGTGGACATTGGTTCTCTCTTCCATCTTCTGGATGCCTTTGATCTCGTTGGGGTCATCCAGCAGGCTGTTATCCCAGACCACCAGTACGCTCAGCTCCTGCTTTTCCTCACACAAAGGCAGCTCAAGGCCCCCCACATTTTCTTTCCCTTCCTCCTCGGGCCGTGCCTGCGTCTGTTCCTGGGTTTCTTCCTCGACCGGCGCCGTATTCGTATCCTTGTCTGCGCCGTCTGTGCCGGCAGCCTTTTCCCCACAGCCGGCCAGCATTGATCCTGCCAGAATCGCCGACAGCATCAGCCCCATACCTTTTTTCCACAACTTCATCTCATATCCTCCTTTATCTTTATTAACTCTTTACCGCTCCCAATGTCATACCCGTGACAAAGTATTTCTGCACGAAGGGGTACAGGCACAGGATCGGCAGAGTTGAAACCACGATACACGCATACTCTATTTCCTTTGCATAAAGAGAGGCTGCGTTCTGCACATCATTTGACGTACTGGTCAAGTCTATTTTTGCCGTAATCAATATCTGGCGGAGCACCATCTGAAGAGGATAGTATTCACTCTTTGTAGGCAGATACAACAGCCCCGAAAAATAGTCGTTCCATTTGTATACCGCGGTGAACAGCATAATCACAGTAAATGTGGCTTTACACAGGGGCAGGATGACGACGAACAGCACCTTAAGATCCGATGCCCCGTCTATCCTCGCCGCATCCTCCAGCTCGGAAGGGACATTCTCCATAGACGTACGCATGATAATGATATTGAACACCGTAAGCGCGCCGGGAATCACCATGGAAAGAGGAGAATCCAGAAGCCCCACTCTCCTGATCACCATATAGGTGGGAATCATCCCCCCGTTAAAGAGCATGGTGAATGAGATCAGCATCATAAATGCATTCCTGAAATAAAACCTCTTCCTGGAAAAAATGTAGCCTGACAGGGTCGTCAGAACCGCCGTAAGCCCACATGTGGACAGAATATACAGAATCGTATTTCTATATGCGCTCCACAGCTTTTTATATTTCATGATGATCTTATAGGCTGTCAGATCAATATTCTTTGCCGGAAGAAACAAAAACCCTCTGTGTGCGTTCAGCGCCGTGGGATCGCTCATGGACGACATGATCAGATGCCATACGGGGACAAAGCACATGAAGGCCACGAAAAGCATTATGAGCACGTCAAAGATCAGAAATACAAGTCTTGCCGGGCTGATCTTCTTTTTCATATTCGTACCTCCTCTCAGAACATTGAAGTGTCTGTCGTCTTTTTCAATACATAATTTGATGTAAACAGAAGAACCGTTCCTATGATCGAATTAAATAGGCCCACCGCGGTGGACATTCCGTAATTCTTATCCTGAAGACCCAGCCGGTAAACGTAAGTATTGATCACATCTGACACTTCATAGTTGGACGCATTATACAAAAGGAGTATCTTGTCCGCTCCCACGGAAAACACATTTCCCATTCTCATGATGAACATCATAATGATCATAGAGGAAATGCCCGGAATGGTGACATGCAGACACTGTTTCCAGTATCCCGCCCCGTCCACCCTGGCGGCATCGTAGAGCTCCTGATCCACGCTGCTCAGCGCCGAAAGATAGATAATCGAGCCATACCCCAGCCCCTGCCATGTACCGGAGAGGATATATACCGCCCGGAAATACTTCGTCCCATTCAGAAGGTTCTCACTCTCGCCCCCGGTAAAGGGAACAAGCATGTTGGAGATAATGCCTCCGGATTTTGTAAAAGTGATAATCAGGCTGGCTGCCACCACGCTGGAGATAAAGTAAGGCATATAGCTGATCGTCTGCACCGTCTTCTTGAAGTGCCTCTGCCTGATCTCATTTAAAAGGAGCGCAAACAGGATGGGAGCCGTGAAGTTTACTGCCAGATCCAAAAGCCCGATCACCACCGTATTCCGAAGAAGCCGCAGGAAAAAGGGGCCTGAAAAGAACTGTTCAAAATTAGTAAGCCCGATCCATTTGCTCCCAAACAGGCCCTTTACCGGCTGATATTTCTGGAAAGCCATCAAAAGCCCTACCATAGGAGCATAGTTGAAAACGGCAAAATAAGCCAGTATGATTACAAGAATCACATAGAGCACTTTATTGCGCTTGATGTCCACGGCAAGATTGTGCGGCAATGCACGCAGGCCGCCGCCGGTGATATAGCCCAGTTCCTTTTCCTGCCCCTTTTTTCTGCTCTTATTCCCATGATCCTTCTTTTTTTCTTTCACTCTGCCCCACCTCCTGTTCTCTTATGCCTCTAATCATATCTCTTCAAAAGACGGGATTCTATCAAATAGCGGACACAAAATATAAAAAACGGAGAAAAAAAGTGCAAATTATAAAAAAGCAGAAAAGTTATTTAAAAAACGGGAAAGGTTATTCTTGACAAGGGTACTATAATGAGTTTAAAAACAGATGTTTCGTCTGCGAATAACAGAGAAAGGAGATACTGAAAATGGCTGTCGCAAAGGTAAGATTTTTTTCTGACACACTGCACATGACGGTTCCCGCAGCAGTCATTCTGCCGGAAGAGGCAGAAATCCCTGATACGGGACTGAAAACCGTGTGGGCCCTGCACGGCGGAAACGGCGATTACCGGGAGTGGCTCTATGATTCCTGCGCAGCGCGATATGCACAGGAAATGAGGATAGCCCTGGTCCTGCTCTCCGTCTATAACAGCTTTGGGATGAATATGGCCCATGGGGGTGCCTACGCCGACTTTCTCCAGGATGAGGTAATGGGGAAGATCAGGAGCCTGTTTCCCGCCCTTTCCCACAGGCGGGGGGACACTTATGCAGCAGGCGCTTCCATGGGAGGCTTCGCGGCATTTCGCTGGGCAGTGAACAGACCTGAGCAGTTTGAGGCGGTGGGCGCTTTCGCCGGCGCCATCTATATGGAAGATATCTTCCGTAAATATCTGGAGGGAACACAGCCCGGAGGGCCGGACTTTATCAATTCCTTCGGAAACCTGGGGCGGCTTGTCTGCACGGATAATGACATTTTTCATATGACTGCCCAGAATATCCGGGAAGGGAAAAAGAATCCGCGGATGTATCTTTTGTGCGGAAAAGATGATTTCGGGTTTGAACAGAACAAAGCCGCTTTCAGACTTTTGAGGCAGGCAGGAGCAGAGCCTGAATTCCATGAGGTGGAGGGTGCCCACAGCTTTGGCTGCTGGGATCCCTACATAACAGACATGTTTACATTTTTTATGAAAGGAGGGACGGATCATGGCAAAAATCCATTGTGAGCTGAGGCCTGCACAGCTTGGAATCAACACGGAAATCCTGTTAACCATTCCCGACAGCGGCAAGAGGGCTTACCCTGTGGTCTGGCTTCTTCACGGGGGCGGCGGGAGCTGTGAGGATTTTGCTTCCATGTTCGACTTACCGTACTACAGCAACAGATACGGAGCGGCTTTTGTCTCCGGCGAGGCGCAAAATTCCAGCTTCAGTGATATGCCCTTCGGTCCCGGCTGGTTCACCTACCATACCGCCACGCTGCCTGCATTCGTACAAAAAAATTTCCCCATATCTGCCCACCCTTCGGATCAGTATCTGTGCGGAATATCCATGGGAGGCCACGGCAGTATGAAAATGCTGATGACCCATCCGGAGAAATACCGGAAAGCCGCCTCCCTGGGAGGCGGCGTCTGGTTAGCCCAGAAATATGCCCGGGGCCAAACAGAAGGCTTCATGGACAGGCTTCTGGAGCAGGACTTCGGCACAGACAGAGACGCTGTATGCGGAGGAAAAAACGACTGTCTCGGCCTGGCCTGCCGGGCGGCGGGCCGGATCAAGGAAGACCAGGTGCTGCTGTGCTGCGGAAAGAAGGATTTTTCCTACAATGAAAACCGGCAGTTCTGCGATCATTTGAAAGAAAAAGGGATTCCCTTCCGCTTTTGGGAAAATGATTTCGGACATGACAGGGATGCCTGGAATGACTTTTTCCCAAAAGTTTTGGAATGGATGTTCCCCCAGGCATAACCCAGGGGAAAGTTGTTTGAAACTTTGGCCCACAGCTACACACGAAAAGAAATCAAAAAGGAGATATAAATGGAATATCACATTAGAAAAAATATAGCCGTCCCCATGCGTGATGGGGTCATCCTGTATGCGGATCTGTATATGCCCGCCGCAGAGGGCGTCTTCCCTGCGGTGATTATGCGCACCCCTTACAATAAAGATAAATTTGACCAGGAATGGCTTTATTCCAATCCGGAGCTCTGGATGAAAGAGGGATACTGCCTTCTGATCCAGGACGTGAGAGGCTGCTGCAGATCGGAAGGTATCCTGCTTTCCACCGGCGAGAGCGAGGTGGAGGACGGGTATGACACGGTAGAATGGGTCGCTGCCCAGCCTTGGTGCGACAAAAACGTGGGAATGTATGGCCTGTCCTATTTCGGATGGACCCAATATGCCGCAGCCGAAGGCCGTCCTCCCCACTTAAAGGCAATCTGTCCCTATATGAATGCATCCCTGTTACCCTTCTCGGTAAATGAGTACAAGGCCATCGGCGGGCTGCACATGTACTGGCTCTACGGCCAGGCCCTGTCCAGGCTGGACTTTCTGGACATGGACGAAGCACGGCGGGAGCAGGTCAGAAGCGCATTGACGGATAACATGGAATGTCTTGACGAGCTGCTCTTCCCACTCCCCCTTAAGGATACAAAGGCCGCCCATGTAGAAGGAGTCCCTTTGCTTAAGGATTATATTGAGCTGGTGGAAGGGGCAGAAAAAAAAGAGTTCTGGGACAGAGGGCATCATCCTGTGAAAATCGGACAAATGACCACGCCCATGCTTCATCTCACAGGATGGTTCGATATGGCAAAGGACGGAACCATAGGGCAATACCTGGCAGGAAAGTCCAATCCTGGGGTGGGGGATAAACAGAAGCTGGTCATCGGCCCCTGGTTCCATGGCGGCGCATTGACGGACAGGATCGACGATTTGTACTTCGGCCCCCAGGCAAGCGGGAAAGCCATGGAGATGGATAAAATGATGGTCCGCTGGATGGACCGCTGGCTGAAGCAGGAAAAAAATGACCAGGAAAATGAGCCTGCGGTTTTATACTTTATGCTGGGAAGCAATACCTGGAAGAGATCTTCTGTATTTCCCCCTGAAAACACAGCCTGCAGAACCTGGTATCTGGATGGCGACGGCGGCCAGAAGGGCAAAGGCTCCCTGACCACCCCCATCCCGCCAACGGACGGCGTCTGCAAGTATGTCTACGACCCCCAAACTCCTGTGCGCTCCGACTTTAAGGACAGACAGGGACGTCAACTGACTGCTGATCTGGGGGAGCTGGAGGTAAGGGAAGACATCCTTTCTTTCACCTCCGCGCCTTTGGAAGAAGGAATCCCCGTAACGGGGGAGGTAAAGCTGACCCTTTATGTATCCACTACCGCTGTGGACACGGATTTTATCTGCCGCCTGACCGACGTATGGCCACAGGGCAGAGTCCTGGGCTATACTTGGGGGATGTGCCGTACCAGATTTTCAGACAAAGGTTTTGAGCCAAAGCTGCTGACACCGGGCGAAAAACTCCGTCTCGAAATCAGTCTGGGCTTTATCAGCGCTTATTTTGAAAAGGGGCACAGAATCGGGCTGGAAATTATGAACAGCTTCTACCCTGCGGTCAACCGAAATACCAATTCCGGACAACCCTCCGGCAGCGCCGCCCAGTGTAGCAGAGCCACCCAGCAAATCTTCTTTGGGGCGGCATCGCCCTCCGCCTTATCTCTGCCCGTAGAGAGCTGATCAATCCCTGCCGGAGCAGTCCGGCCCATCCGGGCTGCTCCGGTAATTGTTTCCAGGAAGGTTTCCATTACGTTTTTCTTGTCACTTTCCATGTAATCAAGTATACTGAAAGATACAGTACTGCTTATGATAAGAACTATCAATCGAGGAAGATATGAGTATACAAGATTCCAAACCCAAACATCTGTTTCTTTTTCTTTCGGCTGTCATATGCATTTTTGTTTATTCGGTTCTGTTCTTCCTGTTCACCTATTCCCTGCGCCAGGATAAAGCCTATCAGAAACAGATCTCAACTATGTTGCTTGATGAAATAAGCTCCTCCATAGACACCAACCTGAAAAGCATCGAGAGCAAGGTGATATCCTGTTCCCAGTCGGTGGGATTCCTTTACTTTTCCAATAAAAAGGATCCCCGAAGGGTTTCAAGGCTGGCTGACCAGATCGGCGACAAGCAGGGGAACAGCTTATTTGCCAGCTCCGAGGTGGTGGCTTTTTCATTATATAATTCCGCAAGCGGCATCCATCGCAACTATATACGCTCCTACAGCCA
The DNA here is from genome assembly GCA_022797995.1 of Lachnospiraceae bacterium. Classification (GTDB taxonomy): domain Bacteria; phylum Bacillota; class Clostridia; order Lachnospirales; family Lachnospiraceae; genus Acetatifactor. Next base: position 2,905 of record JAAWLQ010000109.1, on the reverse strand, counting down.
TTCTTTCCTGGAATCAAAGCTTCCTAAGATCACCGCGCAGCTCCTTTCCAGCGAAGATACAAATTATGGCTTTTCCACTTATACGCTGAACAACCATTGTTATATCACTTACCTGGCCACAAGACGCTACGGCACGGTTCTGGTCATGATTGATCCGCAGAAAAACAAAAAGCTGGAGGGGTATGACAGCTCCGCCCTGTATCATGATCTGGAGCTCACCTTCACCCTTACAGACCATCCCGTGGACGTGCAGTCAAATCTTACGGCACGGATTGGCTCTCTGGATCTCTATCTCACTCAGAAAACCCGGTTTGATCCCATCTACCGCAGTTCCCGCCGGATCATGACTGTTATAATCGTTATTGTCTTTTTGTTTATACCCTTTGCGTTCCTGACCATCTATAAACTTCTCATACAACCTATGAACGGTCTGTCAAAGGATATGGAACAGATCTCCTCCGGTGACTTGGACCACAGGCTCGACGACAGATATTTTCTTTCCGATATAAACAAGCTGGCGCTGGATATTAATACCATGCTGGATCGGGTTCAGTTTTTCCGCACGGCAGAATTTGATTCCAGAATAGACGCACTCCAGGCGAAGCTGCAGTTCCTCCAACTGCAGATCCGCCCTCACTTTCTGCTGAACTGCCTGAAAAATTTGATTTCCTTAATCAATCTCCATAAATATGAGGAAGCCAAGACCCTTTCCTTCTACCTCTCAGATTATCTTTCCTACAACTTCAGTGACACGAGGAACTTTGTATCGCTGAAAAGTGAGCTGAACTCCGTTCAAAGTTATGTAAACCTGTGTTCCATGCTCTCCTATGAAATAAAGCTTCTATTTGACATAGACGGAAACAGCATTAATGCCCAATGCCTTCCCATGTCCATCCTTTCTTTCGTGGAAAACAGTATCAAGCACACCCGGAACATTTCTTCCCTGCACATCAGTATCACAACCGAGATCATAAACGGTTCCGGGGACGCTGCCGTGCTGAGAATTATCGTCAAGGATAACGGCGGAGGTTTTCCGGATGAGTATCTGGATGAAATTAAAAAGGTAGACCCGTCAGAGATGGTCTACCGGAAAAATAAGATCGGCATCACAAATATAAGCTACAGGTTATGGCTCATATATGGAGAGAAAGCATCCCTGCGCGCTTATAATGAAGGCTCCTGGGCCGTTATTGAAATCACCCAGCCATATGAACGCATGGCAGAAAGGAATTCCCAATGAACCTGTTAATCGTTGATGATCAGCCAAATGTAGTATCTTCTCTTGCGCTTTCCATCGACTGGAACGCCATTGGTATCGCAAACGTTTATACTGCTTCCTCTGCGCTCCTTGCAAAGGACGTCATGCAGAAGAATCACGTGGATATTCTTCTCACGGATATTCAGATGCCTATAGAGAGCGGTCTCTCGCTTGTAGAATGGGTTCGCCAAACCGGAAAGAATACCGCCTGTATCCTCATTTCTTCCCATGCTAACTTCATATATGCCAAACAGGCCATCTCACTCAAAGTGACCGATTATATCCTGCAGCCTGCCCGTGAGGAGGATGTCCTAAGAGCGGTCCAAAGAGCAATCGCCCAGATAGAATCCGAAAAAAATGTGCGCAGTGTGTTGAATGAATTTTCTTTTTCCGTAAAGGAGCAGGCCTTTGCCGCCCAGAGATTCTTTGAAAAGTGGCCCGATCCCTCCTCCCCGGATTTCCGGGAAGAGCTCCGCAAAAAAGTCGAACGGATCAACGCACTGGATGTCTCATGCACCGAAGACAGTCCTCTGTTTCTGTTTATTACCCGGGTGGATAAATGGCATGCCATCCCCATGGACCGTTATGATTTTCTCAGTCAGTATAAGAAAGCGGTACAAAAAACAATGGCCTACATCAACGGAAAGCCCTTACTCTATTCCCTGAGCGACGCCATCTTTGTCACTGTCCTGGTTCTTGACCATGAGGAAAATAATATCCACGACTATTTTTCCCTTCTTCAGGATGATGTTTTGAAGGAATATGCCTGCTCCATCAGCATCCTGTACAGCAGGGCGGACTTTTGTACGCTCAAATCCCTGCTGTCTTGTATGCTGCAGGATGATAAGCTGAAAGTCGCCTCGATCCCCTCCCTCATCCGTCAGCACCAATATCTCCCGCCGCAGAAAAAACAGCCCGGCCTCTCCGCGCGCCGGTATTATACCAAGATCCTCAATTATATTGACGCCCATGTCGAAGAGCCTGTAAGCCGCTCCCAGATCGCTGACTTTATCCATATCTCGCCCGATTATGTCAGCCACATCATAAGGGAAAGTGCCGGAATATCCAGCAAGGAGCTGATCACTATCAAAAAAATGACCTATGCCAAAAAACTCCTTCAGACCACCTCACTGCCCATCGGGGAGGTGGCAAGGCGGTGCGGCTACGATTCCTTCGCTTATTTCAGCAAGGTGTACCGGTCTGTGAATGGGCAGTCCCCCACTGAGACAAGAAATCTTGCGGACAGGAGTTCAGAAGCCTGCAACGATATTACTTTTTAAGGGCCAGCCCGTCCTTGAAGGCCTCCCCCACCCGTTCAGTCACTCTATAATATCCATGTGTGTAAGGATCAAAGGCGATGGCATTTACCAGTGACATGTCTATCCTGTCACCAACCATAACTCTTTCGTCTGCCGTGACATTTACCACTTTACCGATCACTCCACATCCATATTCATTGTCCTGATACTCGATAAACTCGCACTCTAAGCAAAGAGGAAATTCATTGATAACCGGTGCATCCACAATATCCGATCTACTGGCAGTCAGACCACTGTTTTCAAATTTATCGACAACCCTGTTGCCGGATTCAACGCCAAAATAATCCGCCTCCACAACATGGGCGGCATCCGCAATGCTCACTGTAAA
>JAAWLQ010000108.1 GCA_022797995.1 Lachnospiraceae bacterium | reverse complement strand
CAAAGCAGCACGATACGAAGTAAAATACTGCTAAAATACCATTATTATAGAGACTGCCGCAAAGGGCACCGGAAAAGCCGGCGCCAGGCAGGAGAATTGAACATATCTTATTGAAGGATATTGACTATATGGGGCAGGGAGAAGTCAGCTCCTGTGTCCGGGGCTACAATGAGGAATATCAGGTGGCGGATGTGAAAATAGAGAATCTGTCAATCCGCGGGAGAAAGGCTCAGTCCCTTGAGGAAGCGGGAATTGATGTGGGACCTTTCGCAGAAAATGTATGGATTTGCTGAAATGAGAGATGGGGGCGGGAATATCCGGGGATACCAATCCGGAAGAAGAGATGGAAGCATTGTGGTCTGGTCGAAAGGCAAAGCGCTGTGACAAAACAGAGGAAAGGACAGCCATGAAGATATTAATAGCAGATGACGAAGATTATACCAGAGAGGGCCTGCTGGAAGAGATTGACTGGGAAGAATTCGGGATAGATGAGATCATGCAGGCGGTGAACGGGGAGGAAGCGCTGAAAATCGTAAGGTGGTTCCGGCCTGATATTGTGCTGTCAGACATTCGTATGCCGAAGATGGACGGCATTGCGTTCGCAGAGGAAATGCTGCGGCTGATTCCCCGGAGCAAGCTCATCTTTATCAGCGGTTACATGGAGACAGAATATCTCAAAAGCGCGATTCGCCTCTCTGTAATTGATTATATAGAGAAGCCCATAGATGTGACTCAGGTGAAAAAGGCGCTGTCCAGAGCCACGGAGCAGATTGCCAGGGAGCAGAAGACCCGGGAAGCAGACAGGAACACCTGGGAGCTTCGGCAGCAGAGACTTTTTGAACTGCTGACACACAGAGACGCAGATGCCAGAATGGTGGAAGGACTGGCCGGAGAGGCGGGTTTTCCGCTGAACAGTGAATATGTCTGTATGGTGGTGCAGTTTCCCCGGAGCTGTAAGACTGCAGGGCAGGAGCTGGACAGGCTTCTGGATATGATCCGCAGAACGGAGGCGGAGGCCATAGGCGTGCGGCAGGAGGAATCCTGTCTTGAAGTGATTCTGGCCTATTCCGGGAAAATCCGGTACAGGCTGGAGCCTCTGTATGGGAGAATTCTGGATAGCTGGCCTGAGTGCAAGATTGCCGTGGGAATTCAGGCGGAAGGGTATCGGAACATCTACAACAGCTGTAAAACGTCCCGGGCGGCAATGAACTGCGCTTTTTATCAGCCGGAAAAGAGACTGTTCGAGATTGACGAAATCATTCTGCAGAAGAAATTCATGGAACCTGGTATTTATGGCTCTTTTCTCCGGGTTCTGCCGGAGGGGCCCCGGAAAATGTCGGAATGGTTCCAGAGTCTGTTCGGGGATTTGTCAGTCAGAAGATATTATCAGAAGGAGCAGGTATATACCCTGATGATTTCACTGCTGACAGCAATATTCCGGCAATATCCGGAGAGCTATGACTGCCTGCCGGAGACAGAGGGGGAGGAGCAGCTTCAGCAGACCATTCTTGAAATGGATTCCCTAAAAGAGATTCAGGCTTTTACAGAAAAGATTCTGGGCTGTGTACAGGAACGGGAGGAAGTTCTGTCAGGATACGGCAGGGTAATCCGCGGGGTCCTGGACTACGTTGCAGTTCATTATGGAGAAGAGGGCCTGAGTACGGCTCAGATTGCGGAGCATTTTCATTTCTCTCCCGCATATATGAATGTGTTGTTTAAACAGGAGATGAAAGTGACTCTGAAACAGTATCTGAGCAATTATCGTCTGGAGAAAGCGAAAAAGCTGTTGGAACAGGACTATCTGAAGGTTACGGAGATTGCGGAGAAATGTGGCTATACAAATGGTAATTATTTTTCGAAAGTATTCCGGGAGGCCACGGGGATGACGCCGGTGGAGTACCGTGAGAGGTGCGAGAAGAGGTAATAGCTATGAGAAGAATCAGGGAATGGTTCAGAAATGCATCTCTGAGGGGGAAAATTCTTCTGCTGATTGTGCTGGGAGGGTTATTGCCTTTGGGCATTGTGATGGCCACTTCTTTCATTGTGGTCAGAACCCAGACGGAGGAAAGGCTGATAGATGCGTTGAATCAGGGCTATAACCAGGTGCATCAGGCGGTGGAGGACAAGCTGTCAAGGCTTCATAATATATCCACGCTCTTTGCCGTCAATGACATGGCCAGTCCGGCGCTGCGGTTTGATGACAGGGAAATGAATGTGGCGGAACAGCTGATATTGTTCGAGACCATCAATTCTTATGCCTATGGGCTGGAAATGACCATGGATTCCAGCAATATCGTTATATATATTGAAGATAGCTATCTGGTGGTAAATCCCCAGAGCAATCGCTATCGGCCTCTGACGGACGCATATGAAGCCCACTGGTACCAGAGCCTTCTGGAGAATAACGGACGTCCTGTCTGGGTACCGATGGACGGGGAGGGCGGGGCGTATGCAGCTATTGTCAGGGAGCTTTGGAATCCGGATGATTATAGTCAGACAGTGGGGATACTGGCCATCATGACGGAGAGAAAGAATCTGGAGACACTGTTTCAGAATGCGTACCAGGACCAGATTCTGTACCTGGAGACGGCGGACGGGGTCATACTGGCTTCCAACCTGCCGGAGGAGGGACTATCCAGACTGTCCATTTCGGAGCGGAATGTGGATGACAGAGAATTCCGAAGCCTCTCTGTGGAGGGAGTTCCCTGCTATGCGAGGAGCAGCAGGATTGACGGCTCTAATGTGTACCTGGTGTCGGTGATTCCCAGACAGTCTGTTCGCAGGGGAATGAATATGCTCAGCGGCAATATGGGTCTCCTGTTTCTGGGGATCAGCATTCTGGTGCTGGCGGTGATGGGAATCATGACCAAGTCCGTAACGGGGCGTCTGAAGCTTCTGAAAGAACAGATGCTGCAGATTCGGGAAGGAAATATCTGCAAGATGGAGGAAGGACCTTCCAGAGATGAAATCGGCCAGCTGATCGGAAACTATAATGTGATGGTGGACAGAGTGGAGGAGCTGCTGAAGGAACAATATACGCTGGGACAGCTGAAAGTGGAGGCAGAGTTGAAAGCTCTCCAGTCTCAGATTAATCCCCATTTCCTGTACAATACACTGGATATGATTAACTGGATGTCCCAGAAGAAGGAGTCGGAGAATATCCGCAGCGTAGTTCAGGCCATGTCCCGTTTCTACCGGCTGACATTGAACAAGGGAAAGGATATTGTGTCCATTCGAGATGAAGTGGAGATGTGTGAGGCCTATATGGAAATTCAGAAGCGGCGGTACAAGGGGCGAATCTGTTACGAAGTGGAAGTGGATGAGGATATTCTGGAGTGCCTGATACCGAAGATTACGCTGCAGCCTTTTCTGGAAAATGCCATTATACATGGAATCAACGAAAAAGGGGATGGCCGGGGTACCGTAATTCTGAACGGATGGATGGAGGATGGGCGTATTACCTTAAGCGTCACAGACGACGGGGAAGGTATGCGGGAGGAAGATAAGAAAAAAAGCGGTCAGGGAAGTCATTATGGTCTGACAAATATTGAGCACAGACTGGAACTTTTCTTTGGAGAACGTATTCCGGTGCAGATAGAGAGTTCGCCGGGGATAGGAACCTGCGTAATCATCAACATTCCCATCAGAATAGACATGGAAGAGGCGGCGGAGTATGAAAGATAACAGGAAGAGGCGAAAAACCATAGAAATAAATTCGGAAAATAAGAATTCGGACCACAGAACAATGCGAAAAGTAGTCGGATTCCGGAATAAGATATGGGCGGCAGGGCTGCTTTTGGGGGGGCTGGCTCTGATAGGAGGCTGCGGAAAAGCGCAGCAGTCAGACGAGGAAGAGGAAACAAAAGAAGCCATTGTGAATTTCCGGGCGATTACGTTGGGGAATATGCCGGAAGGGGGAATGGATGAAATCTACAGACAGCTGGATGCTCTCACGATTCCGGAGCTGAACTGTACGCTGAGGTTTGATTTCATCCCCTGGGGGAACGAAAGAAGGCAGTTGAATATTGTGACAGCTTCGGGGGAGTATGATTTTATACCCGGAGGTGTGTTTTCCGATTACAGGACACTGGTATACAAGAATGCCTTTCTCGACTTGAATGAGTACCTGGATGCGGTCCCGGTTCTGACAGAGCATTATGCTACTTATGATGTCAACACCCTGAAAAAATGTGAAATCAACGGAGGCCTTTATGGCCTTCCGCAGTTCGGGCAAGGAGGAATTCAGGATGCAGGAGAGGGATTTTTCTACAGAGAAGATCTGCGCAGGGAATGGGGGCTGGAGGAAATCTGTGATCTGGAGACCATGGAGGCTTATCTGTATCGGGCCAAACAGGAGGAGCAGTACAGGGACGTGCCCCTGGTTACGGATAACCGAGTATGGAGCAGCCTGTGGATGCTGCTGACCAAAGGAAAATATCTGGAAATCAACAGCAGCCTGGAGACACCTTTTGTAGTAGTGGAGGCTTCCGAGCCATACAGAGCGTTGAACCGCATGGAGACGCCGGAATTCAAAGAGGTGCTGGCCTATATCTGGAAGTGGAAGCAGGATGGGATTCTGGATTCCGACATGCTGGCCAGGTCCGATAACGAGGGAGAGCTGGGAAAGAGACTGTTTCTGGCGGATCAGAAGCCCTGTGAGACCAACAATCCCATCTGGTCCCTGAATACCCATTGGATTCCCTCTTTTCAGGAAAGTCACCCGGACTGGGAATTCGGATTCTTTCCCTATCGTTCTCAGGACGAGCAATTTTATGTGGGCTCTCTGGCCGGGAATTCCGTCATTTCCATATCGGCTAAGACCACGGAGCCTGAGCTGGCGCTGAAGCTGTTGGAGAAAATACATACGGATACCAGGTATTATTCACTGGTAGCCTGTGGGGCGGAGGGGAATAATTACAACCTGGTGGACGGAAAAATCAGCTTTGACGGCATCAGTCCCAGAAATCATTTTGCATGGACAGCGGTTTCGGATGAGACTATGAACTATGAGGCCGTACCTGTGAATGAAAAATGGGACAGGGAAGTGTATCATGCATTTGGGGAATGGAATCAGAAGGTCGGAATGAACGCGGAGGATGATCCGCTGGATGGATTTAATTTCGTGCTTCCCGCGCAGGAGCAGGCGTCGGTAAACAGGATCTGGATACAATACTTTCAACCTCTGGTATGCGGCTATGGGGAAGACTACCTGGAGGAGCTGGATGCGGCCAATCAGCGGCTGTATGAGGCGGGATTTGACAGATACCTGGAGGCAATACAGAAGCAGCTGCTGGAGGCGGGAAGATAAGAACTCGATGGCTCATCTGAACTGATTACATGGGAAAGTGAAGAACTGGTTTCAAGAAAACGACAGGAGGATTGACATGAATTTATTCAGCCTGAATTCTCCCTTTGCAAGGGGAATCAATAAACTGATCATGATGCTGTATGTGGGAGTTCTGTGGTTTTTGTGCAGTATTCCAATTGTTACAATGGGGGCGGCCACAGCGGCGCTTTACGAGGTACATCTGAAGGCGGTCAGGAACCGGGAAGGGTATGTTGGGAGCAGTTTCCTGAAAGCCTTTCGGAACAATCTGAAACAGGGAATTCAGCTGGGAATTCCTCTGCTGCTGGCACAGTTTGTGTTTGCGTTTAATCTTTTTTATTACGGTGTGCTGGGAGGAAAGGGATTTGTATTGCAGACTATTGTGTTTGCCATACTGTCATTACTGACGCTGACAGCCTTTTCCTTTGTCTTCGCCGTCATGGCGAAGTTTGAGAATACAGCATCCGGACATTTCAGAATGGCCGTGGTGCTCATGATCCGCTGCCCCGGATGGACGGCGGCGATTCTGGTGATACAGGTATTGACGGTGTTCCTGATCTGGTTTTTTGTGTATTTTCCGTTGCTGTTCCTTGTGGGAATCAGCGGGTATATGCAGGCCGCTGTATTCGACCATATTTTTCAGAAGCTGATTGATAACGGAAAGATTGCGGAATTGGACAAAATAGAAGTATAAAGAAAAATGCCATGCGGTCGAAGAAACAAAAAGTGCTTTGACCCCATGGCCGGATATGGCATTTTTATTCTTTAAATTCATCAATATCTGTCAGATTTACACCCAGAGAACTTAATACAGCTTTTAATGACAGATAGTCTTTTTTCAGACCCTCGTATGTCTTCGGGGCATTTTCTTCCCGCGCATTTTTCATATGAGCCTGTATTTTCTGAAACTCATTGACCGTATCCCTGATAATTTCAGCGCCTCCCGGCATGAGATCACCTGCTTTCCATATAGAATCTGTCTGTAGTTTCACCCTTATTATACCAAAAGACATGCGAAGTGTAAAGTTTCATATTCTTCGAAAATTACCATATTTCCAGTTTTTTTCATATAGGATTACCGTTTCCCGCATTTTAAAATGAACTCAAATAAACGAAAAGTGTTAAAGCGCCTGGGGGTTGAAAAAAGTTTCAGATATGTACTATGTGGAAGAAAAGTGTTTGCTCAAAGGGCTATGGCGTTTATGACACAATTATACGAGGAGGGAATATGGTGAAAAAGACAAAGACAAATGCTGTCAAACCCTACAAAGAGCACCTTGGCTTTAAGGGCGGGCTGGGAGAGCTGTGGAAGAACAAGCTATTGTATCTGATGACGCTTCCCACCATTATCTGGGTGCTGATCTTCTGTTATTATCCCATGTACGGTGTGTTGATTGCATTTAAGGATTTTAACTATAAACAGGGTATCTGGGGAAGTCCCTGGGTGGGACTGAAGAATTTCCAGTTCCTTTTTAACTATAAGGGAGTAGGGAGAATTTTCTTCAATACCATTTTTCTGAATGTGCTCTTTATAGCCAGCTCTACTATTCTGTCCATTATTCTGGCGCTGGTATTCGTGGAAATCAAGAACAAGGTTTACAACAAGGTGGTACAGACCATTGCCATTTTCCCTCACTTTGTCTCCTGGACGGTAGTCGCAATGTTCATGAGTGGCATCATTGGGGGGAGCGGTATCCTGACCAGATGGGTTGTGGAGAACGGCGGGGAGGACCCGGCCTTTTATACCAGTCCCGGCTGGTGGCCACTGATTCTGGTGCTTTTGAAAATCTGGCAGGGGGCCGGATACGGAACTATCGTATATGTGGCCGCAATTACCGGCTTTGACCAGGAGATGTACGAGGCGGCCAGAGTGGACGGCGCCACAAGGCTCCAGCAGATTACCAAAATTACAATGCCGCTTCTGAAAACCACCGCTATTATGCTGACCATTATGAGCGTTGGTAAGATTTTCAACGGTGATTTCGGAATGATTTATGCGCTGGTAGGCGACAATGCTTCCCTGTATCCCACAACAGACGTTATCGATACTTTCGTGTACAGGGCGCTGCGGCAGCTGAACAATCTGGGGATGAGTACCGCCACCAGCCTTTTCCAGTCCATTGTAGGCCTGGTACTGGTATTTACCACGAATTATGTAACTAAAAAAGTGGAGCCGGATGCGGCCATTTTCTGAGTGTGAAGAAGTATACGTATGTTTCAAAGAAATCGCAGGATGAATTTTACAAAGCTGATTTTGAGGCAGACAGAATTTCAAAATGAGTTGTGACATGAATTCAGGTAAAATTAAGCGAATAAGGTGAGCGGGAGGAAATAAAATGGGAAAAACTAAGATAAAAGGAACGGGTATCAAGAAGTCCGGAGGCGAAGTCATTTTTGAAGTCATTGTATACATAATTGCAACTGTGTTCTGCCTTTACTGTCTGTTCCCTTTCGCAATTATTCTGGGCAGCAGTTTTGAGACGGAAGCCAATTTTGCCACAAACGGGTTCCCGATTATTCCGAAGGATTTTACCATTCAGGCCTATAAGGTGGTGTTGGGCGATGCGCAGATTTTCCGGGCTTATGGTGTGACAATATTTACAACGGTAGTTGGAACCATATTCAGCATGTTCCTGACTATCACTATGGCATATCCACTTTCTCTGAAGAAAGTGAAATTTCGGAATGCAATTACGTTTTTCGTCTATTTTACCATGCTTTTCGGAGGCGGACTGGTGCCCACCTATTTATTGATTACGAAGAATCTGGGGCTGAAAGATAATATTCTGGTATTGATCATCCCGGTGGCCTTCGGGGCATGGAATATGTTCCTGATGCGGAATTTCTTTAACGGAATTCCCCATGAATTGTCAGAATCGGCTTACATGGATGGCGCCAACGACTTCCAGATATTGTGGAAGATTGTATTGCCGGTGTCCGTTCCCGGTATCGCCACTTTAAGCCTGTTCTATGCGCTGGGCTACTGGAACCAGTGGTTCAATGCCATGCTGTATCTGGACAACAATAAACTGTTTCCGCTGCAGTATCTGCTGATGCGCATGTTGCGGAACGCGGACGCCATGAAGGAGATGGCCAGAAGTACGGGTATCTCGGCGGGAGAGATTCCGACTAACTCGCTGCGTATGGCGACCACGGTAGTGGCAATCGGTCCTATTATTTTCCTGTATCCTTATGTTCAAAAATACTTTACAAGCGGCCTCACGGTTGGCGCCATCAAGGGCTGATGGGTAAAGGGCTGGCGGACAGATCTTCCCGGAAAGGTTTTACAAGCCGCCGTATCAAGTAACATTGAATTGATTTATTTGTCCTGTACGGCACCGTTGCGGCAGTACTCGGAAGCCGGAGGGATACAAATAAGAAAGAGAAATTAAAAAAGAGGAGGAACCATAATGAAAAACAAGTTTTTTAAAAAGGCTATGGCTCTGGCAATGGCAGGGACAGTTGTCCTGTCGCTGGCGGGCTGCGGGGGAGATGACGGCTCAGGGAACAGCAGCCAGAACAACAATCAGCAATCCGGGCAGCAGGAAGCATCAACGGGGAATTCAGCAGAAACTCCCTCTGATGCAGGAAGCGGGTCGGCACCTGAAATGGAGGACACTACCATTCATATTCGTGTCATGAATGAATTCCGCAATCTGGATAAGGTGCTGGAAAAGTACGAAGAAATGACGAAGGATGACCCGATTATGAGCAAAATCCATCCGGATTTTGTCTGGGTGGCAGGCGGCGATTACAAGGATAAGCTGAGTGGGGTGATGATTGGACAGGAAGATTTTGACCTGATGTTCTGCGGCGGCTGGCATGGCTTGAGTACATTTATTCAGGACGGCAATTTCGCGGATCTGTCTTCTTATTTCAATAATGATGCATTTCCCGGACTTAAGGATGCATTTCCGGAGGAATTTGTGCAGGCTATGACTTCTTACATTCGTCAGGAAGATGGAAGCTATATGAAGGGTGTTTACGGCATTAACCTGGCAACCTTCTATGAGGACAGCCGTGGCTTCATGTATCGTGAGGACCTTCGCAAAAAGTATGACTGTGCACCCATTACGGATGAAGACAGCCTGCTGGAATTTGTAAAGACAGTTCAGGAGAACGAAGAAGGAATGATCGGCGTAAGCCTCTGGAATTTCTTCCGTCTGGATTCTCCCTGGTATTCGGCAAAGCATGATCATGTATTTACACAGGATAATGTCAATGTGCTGGGTGATCAGACCTGGATATGGGTTGGTTTAAGCGATGACAACAAGACTGTTCTCAATGCTGTGGTGCCCGGTGACTCCGCGGAAGAATTCGCGAAAATGCCCGCAGGTTATCAGGATGATTTCATCAAGGAATATATAGTAGAGCGTACCAAGTGGAATCCCTATCTGAATCCCAGCCGCGGCGGTACGGACACAGTGGAAAAGCCTGCGGCCATGACTTATTGTGCTCTGAGCGAGTATGAGAGTAAAGTGAAGACGGCGCTGGAGACCAATCCGGATGAGGAATATGGCTTTTACGTGATAGAAGATGCACAGCGAAATCAGGAAGAGGGAGCTGTAATCTGTGATATGGCTACCAACAACTGGCTGGTAGTTCCGGAGTGGTCCGAGAAGACAGATGCGGTAATGTATTTCCTTGACTGGATGTTCGGCAGCCAGGAGGCCCATGACCTGTTTGAACTGGGTATCGAAGGCGAGGACTGGGAAGCCGTCGGTACGGATGGTTATAAGAAGCTGGATATTGACGAAAGTGCGGCTTATTCCATGCCTACCTATTCCTTTACTCAGAATCCCACTTATATCAGGGTGAGTGAGTTTGTCAGCGAAAATCCTGAGATTAAGTCCCGCTTTGACTATATGTATAATCCGTCTACATACAGTCTGAGCCCTCTGGCCGGATTTGTATTCGATACCAAGAATGTGGAGACGCAGATTGCCAATGTGTCTGCTCTTTCCAATGAGCTGCAGCTGACCATCTCCATGTATGATGCCGATGAGGCAGTGGAAAAGATCAGCCAGTGGCATAAGGATGCTGAGGATGTAGGCCTTGAGGAGATCCGTGCGGAACTGATTTTGCAGATTCAGGCATTCCTTGACGCGAAGAATGCGAACTAAGAGGTCAAAGGTATTATTTTGAACAATCCTGTATGCGGGACGGCCGGAAAATGCGGCCGTCCCTGTAAAAAAGAAAGAGACAGCGAAATTAAGATATAAACTGTCACAAATAGCAGAAAGAAATTAAAAAAACTTTAAAAAAGTACTTGCATTTCTAAAAAAAATATAATATAATTTATTTCGTTGTACAGAACAGTATGTTTTATGAACATACTATACAAAGGAAATGCGCCGCTAGCTCAGTTGGTAGAGCACCTGACTCTTAATCAGGGTGTCCAGGGTTCGAGCCCCTGGCGGCGCATCGAAGAACTGTTTTCGAG
>JAAWLQ010000107.1 GCA_022797995.1 Lachnospiraceae bacterium | reverse complement strand
TCAAGGCTGCAAAAATCACCAGCACCAACGTAAGCACTTCTAACGTATTCATACCGACCTCCTTTCCGTTTCCAGAAAGGACAACCGCAGACTATCCCTGCCTGCTCTAATCTGACTAAGAGAATTGTAACGCATTATATCGAATTAAGCTATAAAAGTCAAGTTCCGTTGATATAAAAAAAGAAGCAAGTAACCCATTCAAGACTATCCAATAGCCAAATGGTACAAAACCGCTTCTTTTTCTTACCTTAACATGTAAAAAAATCTTTGTCAAGCTGAAAACTCAATCTTCCGCCCTCTTCCATGGATACGGTGACGGCAATTTCTCCGGCTCCCCTGCGGCGGATAAATGCCGTAAGTCTGCCTCCGAAAGTATTTTTCTCCGGACTGTTGCAGGGCGTTACATCCGACAGATTTCCGCTCTCCAGGCCCGCAAGGCTTCCTGCGCCCTCCACCGCCACGGTCAGCTTCCTTTCCTGCCAACGCACAGGATTCCCGTTTACATCATGCAGCTCCATCTCCACCTGATACAGATATCCGTTTTCCCGGGACGCAGTCTCCCAGGGCTGTCCTGTCAGGATATCCGGCTGTCTCCACACATGGCAAGTCACTCCCGTGGCCGTCCCCACAGTGGAAAGACTGCAGCTTTCCCTGCCTTCTCCCGGACCCATTTGCCCTATGCCTGACGTTGTGCATCCTTCCGCCGTCAGCGTACCCGGTTCGAAAAGCACCTGAAAGCAATACGCTCCGTCCCCGTTATATTCTTTCTGTCTTCCGATCTCCCGGCCGTTCAGCTTCAGTGTCACTTCCGGAAGATTGGAGTAGACCTTCACCACTAACTCCTCACCCGGGTCATAATTCCAATGCTGTTCCATGGGCCGCCAGTCTTCCGGTCCGTCCGAGACACGTCTGGCGGCAAGATAGACAAAGGGTTCCCCGCACCAGAAGGACTTCCGGCGGTAGAATTCCGGCTTCTTATCCCCCGCACAGGTGAGAATTCCTGCCGGTGAACCATGGACAGGCCAGCCGCCGGCCTCCCCCAGATAATCGATGCCCGTCCACAGGAACTGTCCGCTGATGTAAGGTTTCTCCTTCACTGCAAGCCATGCGTTGTAGCCATGGCCATTTTCACTGCCCAGCAGGCTTCTGTCCGGGAACCGGGAATGGTCCTTCTCATACAGATGTTCCTTGTAATTGTAACCGATTACATCCAATCCGTCGAACAGCCCTGTCTCCGCCGACAGCTCCGGAAATGCCGCCGCCAGCGTCACCGGCCGGGAAGCATCCTCCTGCCGCACAATCTCCTCCAGCTCCCTTGCAATGGCCACCAGCCGCATGGCATTGGGTTTATTCCTGTCATATTCTCTCTCCGCCGCCGGTTTATTGGCGTCATTATTCCCTGTCATGGAAGCAAAAGAAGGGTGGCAGTAGGGGTCGTTTGGATAGTCTATCTCATTGCCGATACTCCACAGAATCACCGACGGATGGTTCCTGTCCCTGGCCACCATGGCGCGTAAATCCGCTTCATGCCACTGGGGGAACTCTTCATAGTACCCCTGATGCTTTGGCGGGTATACGTTATGGCCGGTGGACCATTTGTTTTTGGCATTTTCCCATTCGTCAAAGGCTTCATCCATCACAAGGAAGCCCATTCTGTCACAGAGCTCATATAATTCCGGCATATGGGGGTTGTGGCTGCAGCGAATGGCATTGCAGCCGCAAGTTTTCAATGTCTCCAGTCTCCTCTGCCAGATCTCCGGTCTCATGGCCGCTCCCAGCACTCCGCCGTCATGATGCACACAGACTCCCTTAAGCAATGTCTCCACACCGTTCAGGAAGAATCCCTTCTGCGGGTCAAACCGAATCTGCCGGATTCCCACCCAGGTCTCATCCACCAGATAAGGCTCTTCCCACACAGCATACCAGCTGCGCATCCTGTAAAGGTATGGGTGCTCCGGCGACCAGAGCTGTGCCCGTTCCAGGTCCCCGGCAAGCACACATTCTTCTCCCGCACAGATCTGCCCTTCCAGAGAAAGGACAGTCTTCCCTTCCTCTGTCTCCAGAACTGTGCGGATGCTGACCGGCAGGTTCTGTGCCTCCCGCCCGTTCGGCTTCGGCAAAGCCTCCGTTCTGTGACGCACCCTTATCCTCGCGCGGCCTGTCCGTCTCTCCGGATCCGTCTCATCCGGAGCAACCTCCTCCGCCTGAAAAAAGATACCGTATTCCGCCGGATGCACCGCCTCCTCCACCAGCAGAGATACCTTTCTGGTGATGCCGCTTCCCGTAAACCACCTGGAATCCGCAAGATCCCTGTGGGTTACTTTTACGCTGACCACATTCTCTGTCTCTCCGAAGGCCGCCGCATGGGTAATATCGTAAAAAAAGGTGCTGTAACCGTAAGGACGCTTTCCCAGATAGTAGCTGTTGCACCACACCTGGCTGTTCTTGTAGACACCGTCGAACACAATTTTGATTCTTTTTCCCCGGTATTCCTCCGGCAGCCGGAAATGGGCTCTGTACCAGCCGATTCCTCCCGCCAGATATCCTGTTCCGCTGGAATAGTCTCTGGAGAACGGCTTCTCCACCGACCAGTCATGAGGCAGGATAACAGACCGCCATGCGCTGTCATCATACCCCTTATACCAGGCTTCCTCCGCGGGCTCACGCCACCCGCCGTCCCCTTCTTCCAGATAAAATTTCCAGTTATCCTTCAATACAATCTGTTTCCTGTCCATGCCCCCTGCTCTCTTTCCCGCTTTATGAAACCGATTTCTTTCAGATTCATCATAGCTATTTCATCCCAAACTGTCAAGGGGCAATTCTGCCTGGTTGTCCGCGGCCACCTGAACTACTTGAGCTGATACTCCTTCGGACAGAACCTGTAACTCAGCTATCTCGTCTGCCACTCATAAATCAGCCGTAAATATTATGGCCAATCCGGCGCCCCGCAGACAGCAGCACAATCCGGGAATAGCTCCTGGAAGTCAGAAGATAAACCAGCACATATAACACTGCGAAAACCATAAAACAGCCGACCGTACAAGCCGCATAAATCCGTGTGTTGAGAAGATTAAACAGCGCAAGCAGTTTTGAAATCAGAGGAAATGCCACCGCCACATGGATTCCTGCCGCCACAAGGGGAAGAAAGAATACGGTCAGTACCTGAGAGTGGATAGATTTCTTCACTTCTTCCCGGCTCATCCCCACCTTCTGCATGATTTCAAACCGCTCCTTATCATCATAGCCCTCCGATATCTGCTTGTAATAGATAATCAGCACGGTCGCCATCACAAAGAGCAATCCAAGGAACGCACCGATAAAGAAAAATCCACTGTAAAACCCTATACTGCTGATTCTCTCTTCCTCTCTGGACTCTATCTGAACCGACGCTCCCATCTGTGTCATCCGCTCAATCAATGCTTCATAAACGTAAGCCTGTTTTTCCTTTCCCGCATCCGTATCAAAACCGTAAACCTGGAGGATTTCACTGGCAATGTCTGTCAGGGCCTGTTTCTGCGCCAGATACAGCTCCTGAAAATCTTCTTCCGTCATCACCAGATATCTTGTGACCGTAATATTAGCCGCATACACTCCGTTTCCCGGAAAGGAATCCACCCTGTCCGCCACTCTGTACTCCCTGTCAAATATTCTGAGGTCCGTGTAATCGAATTCCTGCCGGTCACAGTATAGCAGGACCTCCCCATTTTCCAATTCCCTGTCCTCCCCGGTGGACCTGTTATAGTCTGACAGGGGAATGAAATAGAGATTGTTGATATCGTCCACAATGGCCATTGTGAAATCCCGGTCCACATAAAAGTGATTTTCATCCTGCAGCGCGCTGAATGCCAGATAGGAATAGTTGATTTCTTCTGTCACAGAGAGATTCTGCTCCTCCTGCAGGGCATGTACCGCTTCGATTACCCTTTCGCTTCCCTCGGAGTCCATATTCCTGAGATAAAGCATGAAATCCGCCGGATATCGTGTCCGGATAATGTCCTCTATCCCCACCATCATGGAGGTAGTGGACGATACCATCACCAGTACCATAGTGGAGAGCACGCAGATATTGGCCAGGCCCACCGCATTCTGCTTCATCCTGTAAATCATGCCGGACACACTGACAAAATGTCTGGTTTTATAATAGTACCTTCTGTTTTTCCGCAGGGTTTTCAACAGTGCAATGCTCCCTGCCGTAAAAAGTAGATAGGTTCCGGCAATCACAAGCAGTACCGCCAGGAAAAACAGCAGCAGTGACGCGATGGGATTTGTCACAGTGAGAGCAATATAATAGCCGCTTCCCATACAGGCCGCCCCGACCAGCGTCAGAAACCATCTGGTCTTCGGCTCCCTTTCCCCCACATTTCCGGCCTGCAGCAGTTCCACCGGATTCGCCGCCTTCATCTGCCATACGGAATGCAGCCAGATCAGCAGAAAAATAAGTACAAACAAAAGGGCCGTTTCCCGGATTGCCTTCCAGGAGACAAAGAATCCCAGTGGAACCTCCGCCGCCAGCACGCAGTTGATCACAAGATACATCAGTTTGTCCAATGCAATTCCCAGCACAAACCCGGCTCCGATGCTGACCACAGTCACATAGACGCTCTCCCAGCTCAAAGTCCTGGCCAGATGCCTCTTTTCCATGCCCAGAATATGGAACACACCGAATTCCTTTTTCCGGCGCTTCACCAGAAAGCTGTTGGTATAGAACAGGAATATAAAAGCAAAAACAGCGATTACCCGGCTTCCAAGGAACATTGCCCCGTTCAGATAGTCGGAACCGGCCATCTGTTCCAGCCCCGGATTCAGGGACAGGGACCTGACGATGTAATACATCGCCACAGTCATCACGCAGGTCAGGATATAGGGGATGTACGTTCTGCTGTTCTTTTTGATATTCCCGGCTGCCAGTCTGGGGAAAAATCCCGTCTTCATACCCTGTCACCTCCCGTTGTCAGCAGTGTGAGCGTATCTGAAATCTTTGCATACAGCTGCTCATTGGTGCTGTTTCCCCTGTAAATCTGATGAAACACTTCCCCGTCCTTGATAAAAAGCACCCTCCCCGCATGGCTGGCCGCCTTCGTAGAATGAGTCACCATCAGGATGGTCTGGCCGTCCTGGTTAATCTCATTGAATATTCTCAGCAGGTTGTCGGTGGCCCTGGAATCCAGAGCTCCCGTGGGTTCATCCGCCAACACCAGCTGGGGCCTGGTGATCAGTGCTCTGGCCACAGCCGCTCTCTGCTTCTGTCCTCCCGATATCTCGTAGGGGAATTTGTCCAGAATTTCCCGGATATGCAGCTTCTCGGCGATGGGCTGAAGTCTCTGATTCATCTCCCCATAGCCCTTCCCCCCCAGCACCAGAGGGAGGAAAATATTGTCCCGAATGGAAAAGGTATCTAAGAGATTAAAATCCTGGAACACAAATCCCAGATTGCTGCGCCGAAATGCCGCCAGCTCTTTTTCCTTTACCCCTGACAGATTCTTCCCGCCCAGCAGCACCTGCCCTCCCGTGGGCTTGTCCAGGGCGGCCAGTATATTCAGCAGGGTAGTCTTGCCGGAGCCCGACTCCCCCATAATCGCCACGTATTCTCCCTGCTCCACGGAAAAGGATACGTTGGTCAATGCCTGCACCTGATTCCCGCCAAAGCGGGTGGTGTACACTTTTCTAAGGCTCTGCGCCTCCAATAATGCCATCTTTTTTACCTCCTGTTTGTAGTTCCGTGCCTGACAAATACAGTATACAAAACGGCCGAACGCGCCTCCATCGAATGGGGTGACAATTCCGCCGTCTCATGTGACATTTTTGTAAGGCCGTGTCCTTCTCCTACTCTACCTCCAGCGTATCCCGGTGCAGGTCCACCGAGAATACGGTGCCCTCCCCCACTGTGGATTCCACGGTGATTTTGTGAGAAAGTCGGTCCGCGGTCAGTCCGCACAGGTAAAGTCCCAGGCCTGTGGACTTTTTATCCGCCCTGCCGTTATACCCGGTAAATCCTTTTTCGAAGATCCTGGGCACATCCTCCGGTGCAATTCCGATACCTGTATCGGCAATCTGCAGGATTTTATCCGGTGTGACGCTGATTGTTACTCCGCCTGTCCGGGTATATTTCACGGCATTGGAGAGAATCTGTTCGATGAGAAACAAAAGCCACTTCTCATCCGTAAGCACGGTGACATCCACCGGTTCATAAGAAAGTCTCAACCGCTTTCGAATAAACTGCGGCGCATATTTGTGCACCGCCTGTCTGATAATCCCGTCCAGCTCATATTCCCGGAACACAAAATCCGAAGAGCCTGCGCCCAGCCGCATCCAGTTCAGGGCCATCTCCACATACTGCTCAATGCGAAACAGCTCTGCCTGCAGCTCCCGGTGTTCCTCCGTGTCCTCCCCCTGCAGAGTCATCCCCATCACGGAGATGGGCGTCTTAATCTGGTGTACCCAGGTCATGTAATACTCCATACTCTCCTGCCGTTCTCTCTGCCAGGCTGTCAGATTCCTGTCAAAGCTTTCTTTCAGCTTCCGGAGCATCTCCTGGTAATCTGCTTCCGCCAGTGTCTTCGGTTCCGGCAGCTCGTCCAGCTCCACTTCCACATTGCGGACAAGCCTCTGCCTCCTGACATGTGCTTTCCAGTAGAAAACAAAACGAACAGACAATACCGCCGCGGTGAGCAGTACGCACAGCCCCGCCGCATACAGCACAGCCTCTGTCTCCAGCTCATACAGGGAAAAAATCATTGCAAAAATCCCACTGTACAGTGCAAATATCAGCGCAGTCATACGATATTGCACGCAAAATTTCCCTAGAATATGATACCATTTCCCTTTTGTCATAGCTTTCTCCCCGCCGCAAATGATGTCTTCACTCCACAATATACCCGCTGCCCACCTTTGTGGTGATAAAATCCGTGAGCCCCGCCGCTTCCAGCTTCTTCCGAAGCCTGGTCACATTCACTGTCAGCGTGTTCTCCTCCACATAGGAGTCCATCTGCCACAGCTTCGTCATCAAAGTGTCCCGGCTGACGATTCTGCCCTTGTTTTCCAGCAATGTCTGCAGGATACGGAATTCGTTTCTGGTCAGCTCCAGCCGCTTTCCGTTGTAGGTCAGGGAAGTATTGTTCAGATTCAGTACCGCTCCCCTGTGCTCCAGCATCGGCGCCTTTCCCGCCATGTCATAGGTCCTGCGCAGGACAGCCTGTATTTTCGCCATCATCACATCCAGGTCCACCGGCTTCGGAATGAAGTCATCCCCGCCCATATTCATGGCCATGACAATGTTCATATTGTCGGAAGCGGAAGAAATGAAAATCACAGGCACATTGGAAATCCTGCGTATCTCGCCGCACCAGTGATAGCCGTTGAAAAAGGGCAGCATGATATCCATCAGCACCATATGTGGGTCATATTCCACAAAGGCATGGATAATGTCCCGGAAATCCTCCACACATCTGACTTCGTTTCCCCAGGCTTCGATTTGCTTCCCCATGGCTTTCGCCATGGACGCGTCATCTTCAATGATCATGATACGATACATCTTTTTCTCCATTCGTTGGGGCCTTTGATTTCTCTTTGATTACAGGGTTCGCATTGCGGCTCCTGTGGCAGCCCTTCTTTTCATTGTATCAGGCTGTTCATATCACAGCAAGTACCTAATTTCACCTTTCTCAGCAAAGCTTAAGAAACTATTAAGAATGCGAAAATCCCTTGAAAATTCTCTTCCAAGTGATATAATACTTTTCGGCTGATCCTAAAGGAGCAGCAATACATAAAAGGAAGCAAAAAGGAGACAAAGAAACATGAAAAAGAATTTTTGGACCAAAATGATAAGCCTGGCTCTGGCATTGGTATGTGTACTCAGCCTTGTAGCATGCGGCGGTGGCGGCGGCAATTCTGATGTAGCCGGAAATTACAGCCTTGACAGTGTCAAGACAGGAGATTCTACCATGTCATGGAAGGATGTTGCCGCAGCTGCAGGAATGTCCGCAGATGACGTCGCCATTGGTCTGGAGCTGAAATCCGACGGTTCCTTCACGCTTAACATGGATGCCATGGATCCCACCCTTTCCGGTGAAGGCAAGTGGTCGGCTGACGGCAATACCATCACGCTTTCCGGCGACGGAGATTCTCTTACCGCTACTCTTAACGGCAGCGAAATCACCATTGAGCAAGATGGTGTAAGCTTAATCTTCAAGAAATAAGGATTCCTGAAAAAGGAACAAAAGAGCCATTGTACTGCAAAGCAGTTCGGTGGCTCTTTTCTTACTCTATTTTCTGTGAAAGCTATCCTCTGCGGATCGCAATCAGCCGCAGTATGTCATCATATAGATTCCCTCTGTCTTCCTTTCCCCTGCGTTACTCCCGTCCGATGACTTCGTCTGACCTCTGCCGATTCTGTCCGCCTCCAGAACTACCGTCCGAATCCCCACCTGCTTCAGATAATATGCCGTCAGAATCCCTGCCAGCCCCGCCCCGATGACGACAGCCGGCACCTCCAAGTCCCCCGGGAGCGGCTCCCGTGTCCTGATTTTGGTATCTTCCATCCAGACAGATTCCATCCTGTTCCTCCGTTATGCCCTTATAGTCTCTCGGAATCTCCAGTTTGCTTATCATGCGGCTTCCTGGGAACCGCTTTGCCGATTCTCCCGCTTTTCCAGCCACATGGTCTCTCAGCGGTCTGATTTTACCTGCCTGAGATTCCGAGAGCGCACCCTTCCCTGCATGATAAAGCTTAGGTTGGAAAGGGATTGATTTTTTTAGTATATGGTAAAATGCTGTGATCATACAGCTTTTGAATCGTCTTGAAGATGTCCAGAAAAGCTCCATGCTGTGGCTTCCGCACAGCACTTCTCCCCGCCAAACCATATCGGATATACGCGAATGAATCATATCCGAGAAGAGGGGCAGCCTTATGCTCTTCATATTTCAGGATAAAATAAGATGGTCAGGAGGTGTCCCATGCCAGATAACCATATCAGCTTTGAAAATAAGGATTACTATATCGAACTGGGGCTGAACATCGCCTTTTACCGCAAGCGGGCAGGCTTGACACAGGACATGCTTGCGGAGAAGGCAGGCCTGAGCCGTTCCCACCTCAGCGCCATCGAAGCCCCCAGCATCATCCGCTCGTTTTCCCTGGAAATCCTGTTCCATATTGCCCGCGCCCTGGATGTGGAACCGTACCGGCTCCTGCAGTTCAGGGATTAGCCATTAACCTGAAAAACAGCACGAATATGCAGCCATACCTTGATATGGCGGACGTGCCCTGATATGGTTGCCGCGCCTGATATAACGGCCGCGCTTGATTATGGCTGCCATAGCTATTACGGCAGCCGCACTATTTATGCGCTTCCCACATGCATTCCGTCACTTCCATGTCCGTGAACACAGCCTGAAAAGAAGACTGCTCCGGGCTGCAGGCATATATCCCAAACACAATCTCTCCCATTCCCTCATGCATATGGAATATCCGCATCTGCTTATATGCCAGGCCGTCCCGGCTGCACTCGATGCAGTAGTCGCTCTCCCTTCTGCTGAAGCGGTACCACATTTCCTTTATGTCTGCCGGGATATCCGTGGTGGCCCAGTCGGAGTACCCATGGTTCGTCACCACGCTTCCCAGTCTCTGGTATACTCCGTTCTCATATTCCACGGATGCCTTGAACCAGTTTTCGCTGTCCAGGTACATCGCCACGCCGCACTGGTCAAACCGCCGACTGCTCTCGAACCGGGTCCTTACCACAAATGAAAAGTACCTTTCGGAAGTCCTTGCCTGCAGGATTGGGGCATTGTCATTCCGAAATCCATAATAGGTGCGCTGCCAGAGATCCGTCCCCGGCTCCGTCATGATTTCCACCCCGTCCTCTGTGATGACTGCCTTTTCCGGTTCCCTGACCCATTCCGGATTCATTGTCAGAAACTTTGCCATGTCACTGCCTCCTCTTCTATCATTTTTTGCTTGGTCATTTTGATAGATAAGCTTCCCAAATCCATATGCCTCCTTTCCGACAATTCCTAAGCATCTTTTTCATAACGTGAGTCCTCCTGAATCTACCTGCCTGCTATAAAGGCTACTAAAAACGATATATAATAACTGTCAGCTCTGCCTTCACGGCCTATGTTTTTCAACGGTCACAAAATCCTGACGTTAATCCCTCTGATTTTTCCGGCTTTTCCCGTCAGCCGAAACGATACTTTTTTTCCTTCATAAGAGATATCCATATCCGGATTATCCAGTTCGTTGAAATATACGTTTTCCGGCTTGTGTGCAATAAACCCAAACAGATTGCCATGCTTGTCCGTGGTAACGGTCATGACCCTTCCAGTATATACATTGGAATTCACTTCCGCAACAATGCTCCCCCGCATCTTCTTTAACATGAAATCCTTAAACTCCGGATTATCCTTTATAGCATATCTGTAGTCTGATCCCCTTGCGGCAACCCACTGATTCATTATTTGTCGAAATCTGTCTGCCGCTCGCAAAACTGCCTGCTTATATCCGCTCCCGCCCAACAACTTCAGCAGCTTTTTGCAATACTCTTCTATCCTTTCCTTATCATCTATATCCGGTGCCGGCCCCATGCTCATTTCCTGAATCAGGAACAGCAGATGCATCTTGTATGGCCTCATATCATTAAGGCTGTGATCCTGCTTCATAATGTACTCTAGATTTGACGCCAAAAGCGCCGCCACATAATATGGAAAATAAGACTGCCCCTCCACAAAAAGCTTATCCTTATAGTCGCTGATGAGTTTTGATTCATGCCGATGCGAA
>JAAWLQ010000106.1 GCA_022797995.1 Lachnospiraceae bacterium | reverse complement strand
TATACCCGATCGGGTATAAATTTGCTGTTTTTCCTTGTCATTATACCCGATCGGGTATATAATGTATGCATAATTCAAAGGGAAAGGGGCAATCCTGATGATGAACAAAATTGCCGAATTTATAAAAGAAAACCGGAAGGAGGCGGGCCTCACCCAGGAGGAATTTGCCATACGTTCCGGACTGGGCCTTCGCTTTGTGCGGGAACTGGAACAGGGGAAGGAAACCATCCGAATGGATAAGGTGAACGCCGCGCTGGCTATGTTCGACATGGAGGCGGTCCCGGGCAGAAAGGGTGACGAATAATGGCGGCGTTCAGAACAGCTTATGTGTACGTAAGAAATCGTTTTGCAGGAGAGCTCTGTGAAACCGATGAAGGATACTCTTTTACTTATGACAGACCCTATTTGGAGAGCGAAGGCGCAGGAGCCGTATCGCTTACTTTACCCCTCTCAGAAGAAGCATATACCTCGAAGACTTTATTTCCCTTTTTTGACGGTCTGATTCCGGAAGGCTGGCTGCTGAGCGCTGTCAGCCGGAACTGGAAGATCGATGCAAGGGACCGTTTCGGCCTGCTGCTTGTGGCCTGCAAGGACGGCATCGGAAACGTAAGTATAAAGTCCAGCTAAGAAATGTCAAGAGCAAAATTAAAACAGCTTCTGCCCTGCACAGTGCCTCAGAGGATTTACGGACGCATTCCTTTGCGGTCGGAAATTCTCTGCCCATGTCTGGGTGCTGGGCGGGCAGATGCGGGACTATAATAGGAGGAGCGCATATGAACTGCTTATGCTGCGGGAAACCGATTCAGGAAGAAAACGCGCAGAAGGGCTGGCACAAGAGCTGTATTAAGAAGTTCTTCGG
The DNA here is from genome assembly GCA_022797995.1 of Lachnospiraceae bacterium. Taxonomy (GTDB): domain Bacteria; phylum Bacillota; class Clostridia; order Lachnospirales; family Lachnospiraceae; genus Acetatifactor. The sequence continues at coordinate 10,007 of JAAWLQ010000106.1, read as the reverse complement.
CACTGCGGAGATTCCCGAAATTGAGATAGACGAAGAGACCCTGGAGCTTCTGGCGCAGGAGAGTACCACTCGGGGCTATACGGTTCCGGGGGTTCAGAAGAAGCTGTCCCTGCACCTCCTGTCGGAAAAAAAGAATCCCAGACTCACCCTGGTAAATTATCCCACCGGCTATATTCTAAAGCCCCAGGTTGCGGAATTTGAAGCGCTTCCCGAAGCGGAGCAGCTTGTGATGTGTATGGCGGAGGGGGCCAGAATTTCCACGGTCCCCCATGCTCTGGTGCAGAGCGGAGAGAATCTGGCCTATATCACGAAGAGAGTGGATCGTATCTTTGAGAAGAATCAGGTCAGAATGCTTGCCATGGAGGATTTCTGCCAGCTGGACCTGCGGCTGACACAGGATAAATACCGGGGCTCCTATGAGCGTTGTGCCAGGATAGTGGATCGGTACTCTTCCCGGAAAGGGCTGGATATGGCGGAGCTGTACCTGCGAATCGTATTTTCCTTTATCGTGGGGAATTCCGATATGCATCTGAAAAATTTTTCCCTGATGGAAACAGAGGAGGGCAGCGGAGAATATATCCTTTCTCCGGCATATGATTTGCTTCCGGTCAATGTCATAATGCCGGAGGACAAAGAGCAGCTTGCGCTGGCCATGAACGGTAAAAAGACGAATATACGCAGAAAAGATTTCCTGATCTATGCCGATGCCTGCGGGATATCGCGGAATTCCGCGGAAAAAATGATTGGGAAGCTTGTGGGGATGAAAGAGGTTCTCATTCGTATGTGCGGGGAATCTCTGCTTCCTGCGTATCTGCAGGAACGTTTTGTCGCGCTTATGGAAGAGCGGGTAAGAATACTGGAAGGTTAATTCCTGAGCATTTCTATGAAAGTCCCGGGCAGGCCCGGGACTTTCCGGTGTCAGAATCCATACTGGTTTTTTGTATAGAATAATTTGACTTCCCTCAGGCAGTCGGTTTTTCCCCCAGCGTTGAAAGTGAGAATAAAGCGTTTGGAGGCCACGGCCTGGAAGGTGCAGATCGCTTTATGACCTACCTGATGACCTTCATGGAAGAGCAGACGTCTTCCTGCCAGAACAGGCTGGGAATAAATCTGAAATCCGTGTATGGATTCCCCTTCTTCCAGATGCTCGGAAAGCACAATGCAGTTGACCGTAGTTTCTTCCGGCAGATCAATGATCAGTTCTTCTTTTTCCGCATCCAGAAGCGGATTTTCCAAGATAAGGAGAGGGTTGCGGAAACGTTCCCGCAGAGCCCGGCCGAACTCAAGCAGACGCTTTGCATCCACTTCCGGCAGCAGTCCGGAGGCATCCGGCCCGATATTCAGCAGCAGGTTGCTGCCCCTTCCCACCGTATAATCATAGATGCCCATCAGCTGGTCCAGTGTCTTCACCGTATCCTGGTCCTGTTCGCTGGCAAACCAGGTGTCCCGGCGCATTCTGATATCGCATTCCGCCGGAAGAAATCTGCGGTTTCCCAACGTATCTTTTCTGTCGGTGCGCACGGAGAAATCCAGGGTCTCTACCTCATTATAATTGCAGATGGGCGCAATTCCTTCCTCGTTTCCAATCCATCTGGTATCGGGATCCCACATATTAAAAATCAGAATATCCGGTTGGAGGGTACGGATGACCCGGATGATTCTCTCCTGGTCATATTCATGGCCTTCCGAGCCGCAGCCGTCGAACCAGAGGTAATCAATTTTGCCGTAATTGGTCAGAAGCTCTGAGATCTGGTCGATAAAATTCTGGTCGTATTCCGCGACGGTCAGCTTCTTTCCTATGATGTTGGCATCTGCCGGGGAAAAGTACAGGCCCACTTTCAGGCCGTATTCTCTGCAGGCCGCCACATAATCCGCCACCACATCACCCCGGCCGTTTTTCCAGGGGGTCCGGGAGATGTTGTAGGAGGTATATTTGGACGGCCAGTTTGCAAAGCCGTCATGATGCTTGCAGGTCAGAATCGTGTAAGCTGCTCCCGCTTCTTTGGCAGTCCGAATCCACTGTCTGCAGTCCAGATTCGGCGGGTTAAAGCCGTCAGGCGTCATTTCCGCCTCGTTGCCGTCCCAGTCTCTGTGTCCAGGATAAAAGGTGCGGATACCGAAGTGGAAAAACAGTCCGAATTCCCATTCCATAAATTCCAGCTGCTTTTGGGTTGGTTTCGCTTTCATGTCAGAGCCTCCTTGTTATATCATATCCTCTTTTTGAAAGAACGTTTTTACGCTTTGAATTCTGCCAGAATTTTTGAATCCGTTGCAGACGTATATACATAAATGGCGGTCCTAAGGTCATGCATTTATACTATCACATTCTTTGGCTTTTATCATTAAGAACTTGTTGTCAGACCTGTAACATTTCCTGAGGAGGTTTTGGCTTGCATTAAGTCAACTTTTTGCAATTATTATGATTTTGGTCGGCTGCCTGCTGTGATAGAATAGAAAAAATGGCAGTTCAGGCCGGTTGCCGGACTGTGACGAAAAACACAGATTTTCAGGCTGTGGAAAGGGAGGCTATATGGTTCAGAAGGATATCTTTCAGGACATAGCGGACAATCGGATTCAGGTGACGGAAAAGCACTGCGAAATTCCGCCGAGAGAGAAAAAGGAGCGACTGTTTGAAAAAAGCGACACGCCGTTTCCCTATGGGAAGGTGTATTTCAGGCAGGAGGTTTCCTATGAGGAGCGGCTGAAGGCTTTTGAGAAGGAGCTTGAGGCACTGCGGAAGAGATATCGTCCATTTATGGAAAATCATCTTCCCGTGCAGGAGACAGGGACGGAAAGCACGGAGCTTGTATCGTTTGAGTTCCGGTATCTGGAAAAAGGAGAGGTCTTCACGGAGAGAAACCGGGAGGACGTGGTCTGGGAGAAGGTGACGCTGCCCGATTACAGGGGCCCTGCGGGAGAGAATGGCAAGTGGAGGGGATACTACAGAACTGCCTTTCCCGTCAGAGAGCGGCAGGGGCAGGAAAGAGTGGTCCTGCAGTTTCAGAGTGTGGACTATATTGCAAAGGTATATGTGAACGGATGCTTTGTGGGGAGCCATGAAGGACTGTTTGCTCCTTTTTCCTTTGATGTGTCCGACTATGTGCATGTGGGTGCGGACAATGAGCTTGTGGTAGAGTGTCAGAATGACATTCCCATGATGGGAGTGGGAGATTTGCTGGACGGTGACAAGCTGTATGCGGCCACCGGACCGGGCTGGGACGATCCGGTGGTGGGGTGGCATCACTGCCCGGCCGGCGCGGGAATCACGGGAAAGGTGACGTTGGAGTACCGTCCCTGCGTCTATGTGGAGGATGTGTTCGTCTGTCCGGATATCGACACCCACACAGCACAGGTGAGAGTGGGAGTCCGCAATTATACGGATGCGCTGCAGAAGGGGTACGAGCTGAAGCTGCGGATTTTGCCCAGAAATTTCAATGGGGAGGCACTGGCGGAATATACCCATCCGGTGCCTTATATCGGCGTGGGGCAGAACGAGTATCGTTTTGTGATTGAACTGAAAAATTACAGACTGTGGGAGCCGGAGACGCCCTGGCTGTACGGCGCGCTGCTGGAGCTTGCGCCGGCAGGAACAGGAAAAACTGCGTCAATCGAGTCCGCAGGAGAAAAGAAGGATTGGAAGGCCGGACAGTCAGAAGAACAGGTTTCCTGCGTGAGCCGCCTGACTGAGACGGTGGGAATCCGCAAGTTTATCAGTGATGAGAACAGCACTCCCAAAGGGAAGTTTTATCTGAACAATCGTCCTGTGGTGCTGCGGGGAGCCAACGAGATGGGACACCTGCAGCAGTGTGTGATGCAGAAGGACTTTGATACGCTGGTGGATGATATTCTGATTGCAAAGCTCTGTAATATGAATTATTATCGTGTGACCCAGAGGCCGGTACAGCGGGAAATTTACGACTATTTTGACATGCTGGGCATGATGCATCAATGCGATTTGCCGCTGTTCAGCTTCATGCGCAGACCCCAGTTTGCGGAAGGAGTGCGTCAGTGTGTGGAGCTGGAGCATCTGATCCGCAATCATCCCTCCTCGGTGATGGTGACGCTGATCAATGAGCCTATGAGCATCCGGAAGACGGCGGACCCGAAATCCAAAGGCTCTGTGAGAAGTGTGACCAAGGGACACAGGCATTTGATGCGGGATGAGCTGGAAGCCTTTTTTGTGGCGGCCAGGCAGGCTATTTATACGGAAAATCCCGGGCGGGTTGTGAAGAATGTTGAGGGGGATTACGAGCCGCCCACGGTGGAAGGAATGCCGGATTTCCATTGCTATACCATGTGGTATTCCCATCACGCAATGCCCATCGGAAAGCTGCTGGCCGGATATCTGCCGGCTATAAAAGCAGGCTGGATGGCGGGCTGCGGAGAGTATGGTGCGGAAGGGCTGGACAATCTCCATGTGATGAAGACCAGGTATCCGAAGGAATGGCTGGAGACGGATGAGAAGGGGCACTGGTATCCGGACAAAATTCTGCGTTCCCAGACCCATTCTCTCCAGGGAGACTGGTATCAGGAGCAGGAAACCTTAGAGGACTGGGTCAGGGAAAGTCAGATTTTCCAGGCGAAGGCCACTGCTCTGATGACGGACGCTTTCCGGAGAAGGGCGGATATCATCAGTCATACTGCTATTCACTTATTGATCGACGCCTGGCCGGCCGGTTGGATGAAGACGCTGGTGGACTGTGAGCGTGTGCCGAAGAGAGCTTATTTCGCCTATCGGGACAGCCTGATTCCTGTGAGGATGAATTTCTACTGTCCCAGGACTTATGTCTATGGCGGAGAAAAGGTACCGGTGGAGGTTTGGCTGTTGAATGACAGCGGAGAGGAGAAGTATCTGGAAGTGCAAGCTGTCTCAGGACAGGAGAATTTCCGGCTGGCAGGTCTGGCGGTGGCGGCGTCCTCCACATTCCTGGGCACAGTGGAGGTGACGGTTCCACAGACGTCGCAGGTGACGCAGGTGACCGTGGAGGGCTGCGTCAGGGATGTGACGGAAAGGCGAGCCGGGCAGGAGGTAAGTATCCTGTCGGTGCGAAATGCGGAAGGAAGGCTGACCAGTGCGGGCATGATGCAGGCAGAGGTAACGCCGGAGGAAGCATCGGTGGTCGCTGTCAGCGAAGATCAGGCAGTAAAGTCATCCGCAGTTATCGTCTCGGAAGCCCCAGCCTTCGGTGAAGGCAGGCTGTACGGGGAGAAGCTGACACTGACAGTTTATCCCGCAGAGTGGAGGCTTTCACCGGAGGAGCTTGAGGAAAAGGGTCCTCTGAAGGATTCCGGTTCCGGTCATGTGATTCTGCCGCCGCTGACGGAGGCCAACAGGGCAGAACTGGAGAAGACAGCGGAGAAAATCACGGAAGAGGGCGGAACCGCCGTGCTTCTGTGGGGAGATGACAAGAGTGTCGGTTTTGAAATGCGGGGAGAACCCATTGGACTGAAGAAGTGTCAGGAAGTATTTTTCGCGGCAACAGATGAGGAATATAGACATTTTTCCCTGGATATGTTGTATAATGGTCGGGAGGGTTATATTGATGTGCTGGGCGGTTATTATGTGGATACTGCGCTGAAGGGGAGCTGCAGAGTATATACCTATGCAAGGGGTGGCTTCTATGACAGTAGCGGCGCGAAAGAGAAGCTTCCCTTTGTGCTGGAGATTCCGGCAGGAAGGGGGAAACTGCTGGCGGTGAGCCTGGAGACCACGGGACGGATGGGCGTAAACGCCAATCTGGACGCCTTGCTGCGGGGCCGGTGAGGAAGCGGTAAGTTGAGAGGCTGAGGTTTACGTAACAATTTAAACAAAGCACTGAACTGTTACAGGCTTCCTGTGGATGTACACAGATTTGCGAGTTGGAACATTGACTTTGAACAGCGAGTCTGTGCAACAAATTGCATTTCTTTGCGCGAAAAGGAAAGCAATAAAGGAAAATTTGAAGATTTATACAATAAAACGGAGGAAAGTATGGAAACAGGAAAAAGAGTAAGAATTATCAGGGAAGCGGCGGAGAACAAAAGGATTGAGACAGGTCTCGCCAAAATCGAGGAGGCGCTGAGAAGCAGAGGATTTGAGATTGACTATGTGACGGAGGAAGCCTGGGATGGCGGGAAGCAGCGGACCGGCATCAGCAGTATTTATGTGGGGACCAGGCAGGAAGGCGGTCTGATTCGGAAGCTGGAAGAGGAAATGCTTTTGCTGTATCACACGGAAGCGCCGGAGGGAGAAGGCTTCTACCTGACATTTCTGTCAGGATTGAATCTGTTTGTGGCAGCGGGCGGCACGGAGAACGGCGCGCTTTACGGTGCCATGGCGCTGGCGGACCGGATTCGCAGGGAAGAGACGGAAGCGGTGGCGGATCACGATCTGGCATTTGCGGATGCGCCGGCATTTCGACTGAGAGGTCCGGCGGTGGGACTGCAGCTTACGAAGGTGGAGCCCCCCAGGCTGACATACGAATACCCTATCACGCCCGCCAGATTTCCCTGGTTCTATGACAAGGCGCTGTGGGAGAAGTTCCTGGAGCAGTTGCTGGAGGAATGCTGCAATGTGCTGTATCTCTGGACCGGACAGCCCTTCTCTTCGCTGGTGAAGCTGGAGGATTATCCGGAGGCCCTGGAGGTGACAGAGGAGGAATATGAGAAGAACCGGGAGATGTTCGGATGGCTCACGGAGGAATGTGACCGCAGGGGTATCTGGCTTGTGTTGAAATTTTACAGCATTCATATTCCGTTGCCCCTGGCGGAGAAGCATCATGTGGATTTGCTGCAGACCTCTATCACGGAGCTGAACAGAGACTATACCTATAAATCTATTGTAAAATTTATCACCTCTTTCCCTCATATCGGACTGATGGTATGCCTGGGAGAGGCGCTTCGGGGCAAGCAGAACAAGACGGACTGGTTCATTCAGACCATTATTCCGGCGGTGAAGGAAGGGGTCAGAGAGGCGGGCTTAAAGGAGCTTCCTCCGCTGATTCTGCGCGGTCATGACTGTGATCCAAATGAAGTCATGGAACAGGCGGTGCCGCTGTATGACCATCTCTATACCATGTGGAAATACAATGGAGAGGGACTGACGACCTACCTGCCCGGCGGGAAATGGCAGGATATTCATGTGCGCCTGGCGTCCCATGGACAGACCCATATCATGAACGTACATGTGGTGGCCGATCTGGAGCCCTTCCGCTATGGAGCCACCGAATTTATTCAGAAATGTATGCAGGCAGGGAGAAGCAGACTGAGCTGCAACGGCCTGCACCTGTATCCGCTGTTCTTCTGGGACTGGCCCTATTCTCCGGACAAAGAGCAGGAGAGATTGCTGCAGATGGAGAGAGACTGGCTGTGGTATCGGGCATGGTTCCGTTATGCCTGGAATCCGGACAGAGATCCGGAGACGGAGCGGCTTTACTGGAGGAATGTGTTCGCTGAACACTTTGGGGTGGACGCAGACAGCGCCGACCGAATTTACCGGGCAGTAAATGCGCTGGGACAGTGCGCGCCGCGGATCCTGCGCCGGGTGGGAATCACCGAGGGGAACAGACAGACTATGAGCCTGGGAATGACCATGAGTCAGTTCACAAATGTAAAGCGCTACAGGCCAAACTATGAGCTGTGGCACTCTGTTTCCACGCCGGGAGAGCAGCCGGATGACGAAATCCGCAGAATGTTGGCCGGAGAACCTTTTTACGGGGAGACCACGGCGGATATGTGCGCGGAGGTGGTAAAGTATGCCCGGACAGCCGTCTGCCTTTTCCGGTCTGTGCAGGAAAAAACAGGGAAGAACAGCAGGGAACTGACCTATTGGCTGACGGACGCGGAAGCCATGGAAGAGCTTACACAGAGCTATGCGAAGAAGTTGGAAGCGGCACTCTGTATTCTGCATTATAAATATACCATGGACGAGAAGCTGCGCGGTGATCTGTCTCTGCTGGAAGCGGCGGTTGCGCCCTGGGAGGAGAGCATGGCACATTACCGCAGGCTGGCAGAGCTCACAGACCGGACCTATCTCTATGCCTGCAGTATGCAGACCAGGCAGCGGAAGATTCCCTTTACGGACGGCTCCGCCTTCGGTCACTGGACCCAGTGTCTGCCGGAATATGAGAAGGAGTTTGCCTGCTTCAAGGCTCATCTGGAGGAGATGAAGAAGGGAATTTTCCCCGGAGAAGAGGAAGAGCAGGAGACAGTGGAGGCGCTGACCGGAGTACCCTTTGAACTGACCGGACCCGGCTGTGAGACCTACACGGTGCGTAAGGGCGAGAGCATCTTCACGGATATGGCGTCACCCATTACCATGCTGGCGCCGGAGCTGAACGGACTGACGGGCATTCGGTTTGGGCTGGGCAGTGCAATGTCCGAGGGAGCGAGAATCTGTCTGAAGGTTTCTGAGGATGTGAAGGTGCTGATTGCCTACATGAATGCAGGCGGGGTGGAGTGGCTGAAGCTCCCCGATCTGGAGACCAACACCCATGCGGATGACAGAGGGGGCTTAAGCGTGGTGTATGCCAATGCCCTGCAGGCGGAGAACTGCCCCAACTGCAATATTCATGCTTACCTGTATGAAAAGGGTACCCATGAGATCTACATGGGTACCGGCGGCTTTACCATTGTGGGCGTGGTGTCTGCGGATGCGAAGCTGCAGGCCAGAAATGCCGGACTTTCCGGGGAGACGCCGGAGAAGCTGGACTGGCTGTATGAATAAATACTTTACTCAATCTGCCGCATTTTCAGATTCTTGCGGTAGGTATTGGGGGACTGATTGAAATATTTCTTGAACTGCCTGTTGAAATAAGTCTGGCTGGAGAATCCCGCCATGTCGGAGATATCCTTCAGCCGGACAGAGTTGTCCTCCATAAGCTTTGCCGCATATTTCAACCGCTCCTCGTTCAGATAGTCATTGAAATAATATCCTGTCTGCTGGTGGAAGATGGAACCCAGATAGGAGGGATGCATATCCAGCTGGGCGGCCAGGGTCTTCAGGGAGATATCCTTGTTGGAAAAATCATGGATGATCTCAATGATGCGGTTTACATACTGATGTGTAATCCCGGCTCCCGCACTTTCCAACATTTCCTGTACAGTGACTACCAGCTCCTTCAGATAAGAGAGAATTCCTTCCGGATTCTCTCTGTCACAGATGACTCTGCTCACAAGGGAGGCAATCAGCTCCTCGTCGGAGCCTGCAGGCATGAGACTGATGCAGCGGTTCACCACGGCCAGCTCCAGGGAGATACGCCTTTCCGGGGAGACATGGTTCAGGATACTTTCAATGCCGGTCAGATAGGCGTCTGCGGTAACGTCGGATAAATCCTGCTCAATCAGAAGCTGCTCCTTCATGGGGAAAACGAAATTGCGGCAGACGATGAAGTCCACAGGCGTATAGCACAGACAGGCATATTTTCTGACTTCATGATAGCTGCCACTCACATCCGCGTAATTATCCACAGTACTTCCCACAGACACGAAGAACGGAAAACCCATCATGGGACGCAGACGGTTGATTTCGTTCTGGAAACGAAAAATATTAAAATTCCCGGAGGAACTGCTGAGGATGCAGACAAAGCGGGAGGGAGTCTCGAAATAAAAATGAGCGCTGTAATTTCCAACGAACATGGAAAGCAGAGCATCAAAAAGCTCCGGCATGCGTCCCGCCGCGGAGCCTGTGACGGCAAAAAGGATGACAGTATAGTTGTCCAGCTGCAGATTGACTCCCAGCATGGAGGCTCTGGTGAGAAATTCTTCCTCGCTTAAATTTCCCTTGCACCAGCTCTCCACGAAGTTACTGCGGAAGGTCAGCATGGCGGGACCGAAATTTTCTGATATTTTACTTCGGTTATCCAGATGGCTGACAATAGTACTCAGAGATTCTGACAGTTCTTCCGGGTCCAGAGGCTTCAGAAGATAATTTTCCGCGCCCTCCTGCATGGCGGAACGTACATAGGCGAAAGTGTCATAGGCGGAGAGCACCAGAATGGAGATGGAAGGATTGATCCGCTTGACCTCCT
>JAAWLQ010000105.1 GCA_022797995.1 Lachnospiraceae bacterium | reverse complement strand
GCCAAGATGCAAATAGAAGCTGATCAGATATAATCCGCAGACACCTACAACTGCGTAGATAATCCTGGAAAGCCATGACATATCGCCGAATATAAAGGCCACCAGGTCAAAACGGAATATGCCGATCAGAGCCCAGTTAATCGCACCGATAATGGCAATGGTAAGGGCGGTACCATCCAAAAATTTATTTCCCATATTTTTACCCTCTTTTCTGCACGGCAATTAAAGTTCCGGCCATATTAATATCTGCAAAAGTTTTTAAATTATTCTCTGGCTTAAAAAATTGCAGATTTTTGCTGTTTGTTTCTTCATATCCGGCCTTTACTGTCATTCCATGGAAAAGAGAGTGTGCTGTCTAGCGGTAAAAACGGAAAATACCGAATACCTTTCCCAGAATCTGGCAATTTTCCACAATTATGGGATCCATGGTATCATTTTCCGGCTGCAGACGGATATGACCGTTTTCTTTGTAGAAAGTCTTTACTGTGGCGGAATCGTCGATAAGAGCCACAACGATATCTCCGTTCTGTGCCGTACAGCTGGCGTTGACAAAGACTCTGTCCCCGTTAAAAATGCCTGCGTTAATCATGGAATCTCCCCGTACGTTCAGGATAAAAGACTCTCCCTTCGGAACCACCTCCGCCGGGACAGGGAAATAATCCACAATATTTTCCTCCGCAAAAATGGGCTGTCCCGCCGCCACATTACCGATTATGGGCAGACTGACCATCTCGGTACGAACTGTCTGAAAACTGTCATCACAGACCTCAATGGCTCTGGGTTTGGTAGGGTCTCTCCGTATGTATCCGTTCTTTTCCAGGGTTTCCAGATGAGAGTGCACGGAAGAGGTGGATTTCAGCCGGACAGTCTCGCATATCTCACGAACTGTGGGCGGATAGCCTTTTCTCAGTATCTCGTCTTTAATATAATCAAGAATTTCCTGCTGCTTTTGTGATATCTTTCCAGCCATAGTGTTACCTCCTGTCGCCTCTTTCTTCTATAGTCTACCACAGCAGAACTCAAAAAGCAAACATATATTCCAAAAATATGTTCGAACTTACTGATTTACTGATTCGTGGTAACGTTTAAGACCTGTCCGGACTGTTACGCTTCACGGAGACCTGCGGACAATTATTCCTGAGGCTTCTCCCGAAGCCGCACATAGCGGGCGGCTCTGCGCCTGCGTTCATCCTGCTGGGCCGCATAATGCTTTCTGGTAGTATTCACATCCTTGTGTCCCAGCACGTCCGCCACCAGGTAGATATCGCCGGTTTCCTGATACAGAGTGGTTCCATAGGTACTCCTGAGCTTATGAGGCGTAATTTTCTTCAGCGTTGTAACGCGGGAGGCATATTTTTTTACCAGATTTTCTACGGCCCGCACGGTTATTCTGCGGTTCTGCAGGGAGAGAAAGAGCGCGTCCTCATGCCCTTCCACAGGAATGATTCGTTCTCTCTCCTCCAGATAGTCCAGCAGGGCAGTCTCCACCTCATCTCCAAAGTATACCACAGCCTCATAGCCGCCCTTACGGCGGATTTTGATACCACAGACCTCAAAATCGACATCCCGGATATCAAGTCCCACACACTCTGACACTCGAATGCCGGTGCCCAAAAGCAATGTCAGCAAAGCCACATCTCTTACTTTTGTCTTTTTATGATATTCCATTTCCTTTTTGGTCAGATTTGTCCCATCCTCCACCTGGTCAAGGAGCCGGGCCACTTCATTGGGCTCCAGACGGATAATTTCCTTGTCATGAAGCTTTGGCAGTGCTACCAGGGAGGCCGGATTGGAGGAAATCATTTCCGACTGATAGAAATAATTGTAAAAACTTCGCAGGGCCGCAAGCTTTCTTGACTTTCCACGCTCCGCGTTGGTGATATCCTTCCCATCCTTCTGGTAGAGCGTCATGTATTCCAGATATTCTTCGATATCCTGACGGGTAAGCTGGTCCAGAAGGGAGAGCGGATATTCTCTGATATCCATTTTGGCACAGACTGCATTCTGCTCGTGAAGGAACTCGAAAAAAAGCCGAAGGTCATAAGCGTAAGCCAGACGGGTTCGGGCGGAAGTATATTCCTCGATTCCTCTGAAAAACTGTCTGCAGAATGAGGGAAGCGTATCCAGAACCGCCCGCATTTTCAGAATGTTCTGTCTGTTCTGTTCATCATGATAATTATTCCGGTTTATGACTGCCATATTCCCAACCCTTCATCCTTCCATTTTGTATTGCCGTAAACATCCGTTCCTTTACACCCGGATTCTCCTGATTCAACTGTCTGAGTAATTGCTTTACATATTCCCGCCGGGTATATCCGTCCGCAGGACAGGGACTCTTTACCACTGGCACATCATACTTGTGGACAAAGCCTATGACATCGGCTTCTTTCATGTATATAAGCGGCCGGATGACAGTCAGCTCCATTCTGTCCAGGTAAGTGACAGGAGAAAAGGTATGAAAACGGCCTTCGTAAATCAGAGACATCAGCATGGTTTCCACCACGTCATCCTTGTGGTGGGCATAGGCAATCTTATTACATCCGTTTTCCTTAATCGCCTGATTCAGAGCACCTTTGCGCATTTTTGCACAGAGGGAACAGGGATTTTCTTCCTTTCGCTCTTCAAAAATAATCTGTGCAATGTCCGTTTTGACAATGGTATATTCCACTTCCAGCTCCCGGCACAGCTCTTCAATTCTGCTCAGGTCCAGATTCCGGAAGCCCAGATCCACGGTTACGGCATGAAGCTCAAAAGATTTCGGATAAAAGCGCCGCAGTCCGTGCAGTGCATACAGAAGTGTGAGACTGTCCTTGCCGCCGGAAATGCCGACGGCAATTCTGTCACCCTGTTCAATCATCTGATAATCCTCCACCGCTTTGCGGGTATAGCTTAACACCTGCTGAAGTTTCATGTCTTTTCCTGTTCTTTCTGATTTTTTCGTAATACTTCAAATAGAGTCCTGATGGCTTCTTTTATTGTAGTATTTTTGGAAAATAAACACAATACCTGATTATATTTTATTTTCAAGGAGGACATACTGATAGTGAGAAACGAAACATATCCGTCTTCCGGCGGAAATAAAATGAGAATAAGGAGCAGGCAAATGACAGAATTTTCCAACAGTGTGACAAAAGATAATCTGATGAGGGCTTTTGCGGGAGAAAGCCAGGCCAGAAACAGATATACGTTTGCGGCGTCTCAGGCGAAGAAAAACGGGCTTCAGGTCATAAGCGCAATCTTTGCCTTTACGGCTTCCCAGGAGAAAGAACATGCGGAAATATTTTACCAGCATCTGAAAGAGATGGCCGGCAATACCATTTTTATTGACGGCGGATATCCGGTGGATATTTCCGACAATGTGGCGGATTTGCTGGACATGGCACAGCACAATGAATATGAAGAGCATGATCCTGTTTATCGGTCTTTTGGAGAGACTGCCAGAAAGGAAGGATTTGACCAGATAGCCTCTTCTTTCCTGCAGATAGCAGAGATTGAGAAGATACACGGAGATCGCTTTGGCAGATATGCCAGGCTGCTTCGGGAAGGGAAATTATTCGTCTCGGATGTGGAAGAGGAGTGGATGTGTCTGAACTGCGGATTTGTCTTCCGGGGAACGAAAGCGCCGCAGATCTGTCCGGTCTGCCGGCATGACAGAGGGTACTTTATTCGATTTGAACTGGCTCCCTATGAAGGACGGTTATAACAGTTCAGTGTCCTCTCTTAAACTAAAGATTTGCCAAAGATTTCCATGATTTTACAAAGTTCTGTAAAAACCCACTTGTTATGTGGAAAATTAAAGAGTATGATAGAAAAAGAAGCATATCAGGAAGGGATTTTACATGAAATTCAAGATCAACAACAAATATCTCCACTGGGGTCTTACGGCATTTGCCGTTGTGGCGGCGGGAATTACCTTTTATTATTTTATATTTCACAGTTCCAATATCAAACTGGGCGTCAGTACCATTGTGGACATTCTGAAGCCGGTTCTCTTCGGCCTTGTGACAGCCTATCTGCTGACGCCCGCATTGAATTTTGTGGAGGACAAAATTTTAGTCCCTGTCTGTGACAAATGGAAGATAAAGAAATCGACCCGGCGGAAGAAAGTGATCAGAGGACTGGGGATTCTGATTACCGCCTTTTTATTTGTCGCATTGATTTACATCCTGATTTCCATGCTGGTATCACAGATTGTTCCAAGTGTCCAGGGACTGATTGCCAATTTTGACACTTATGTGGACAATGTGAGCGGCTGGATTACACAGCTGCTGGAAGATAATCCTGAATTTGGGGAGTATGTGACCAAAACGTTGAACAAATATTCAGAGCAGTTTGAGGACTGGGTGAATCATCTTCTTCCGGAGACCGCTACCCTGATTAAGACATTATCCCTGAGCTTTATCGGCATTCTGGATGTTTTGTGGGATTTTGTGATAGGATTTGTCATATCCATCTATGTGCTTGCCAGCAAGGACCAGTTTGCCGGACAGACAAAAAAGGTGGTTTATGCCTTGTTTGAAAGAAATACGGCAAATACCATTATCCGGAATTTCCGCTTTACCCACAGGACGTTTATCGGCTTTTTAAGCGGTAAAATTATCGATTCCATTATTATCGGCATATTGTGCTTTATCGGGACCACGCTGATGGGAACGCCCTATGCGATACTGATCAGCCTGATAATCGGCGTGACAAATATTATTCCGTTTTTCGGGCCTTTTCTGGGGGCAATTCCCAGCGTGGTGCTGATTTTTGTAGTGGATCCAATGCACCCTCTGAACGCTTTGTATTTTGCCATATTTGCGCTGGCTCTTCAGCAGTTTGACGGCAATATCCTGGGCCCCAGGATTCTGGGAAGTTCCACGGGACTTACCGGTTTCTGGGTGATTTTCTCCATTACCGTTTTCGGAGGGCTGTTCGGCGTTCTCGGAATGATTGTAGGGGTACCGATTTTCGCGATTCTTTATGCGGCGGTCAGGTCCGTGATTAACGGAATGCTGGAGAAGAAAAATCTGCCGGGTCCGTCGGAAGAATATGAAAAGGTGGAATACATTGATGAAGAGGGACTCCATTTGGTGCCTGAAAGGGAAAAAAGACCGAAGGTAAGAAAACGTAAGAAAGCAGTTTCTGCGGATACGGAAGAGGAGAGTGGCAGGAAATGAAATTTGTCATACAGAGAGTCTCAAAGGCAAGCGTGACGGCAGAGGGCGATACGGTTGGCCGTATCGGCAGAGGATTTCTTGTGCTTGCAGGCATAGGAAACGGCGATACTGTGGAGACTGCGGACAGGATGATAAGGAAAATGCTGGGACTTCGAATTTTTTCGGATGAAAACGGCAAGACGAATCTTGACCTGAAATCCGTGGACGGTCAGCTGCTGATTATCTCACAGTTTACCCTGTATGCGGACTGCCGCAGGGGAAACAGGCCTTCCTTCATCAATGCCGGCGATCCGGGGCTGGCGAATCAGTTATATCGCTATATTGTGGATAAATGCAGACAGGAGATAGCGGTGGTGGAAGAGGGGATTTTCGGTGCGGAGATGGAGGTGGCGCTGGTAAATGACGGACCTTTTACAATTGTTCTCGATTCTGAGGAAATCTGTCATTAACACTGTACTTATGCTGACGGGAAATTTGTTGCTTCGGAGATTCCGGTTTGGAATTGGAGGTAACAGTTCAGAATAAACATTACATACGTGCAGAATTTGCCATAATTTGCAGGTTTATGATTCTTATTGTCGAATTGTTTCTTCTCAGAGGATGAGGTATAATGTCCTCATGATAAGAACGTATATCGAAGTCAGTAAGAAAACAGAGATTGGGGGTAAAAAGGTATGATGAGAGCTTTGTTGGGATTACAGTTTTTTGCAGCCAGCGTGACAGGCGGCGCAATTCCTCTGTTTGGGATTGTGGGTGGAGTGGTCCTTCTGTTCCTTCTGTTGATTTTTGTGACAGGATATGTGAAGGCGCCGCCGGACACTGCAATGATTATCTCGGGATTGCGGAAGAATCCAAAAGTACTGATCGGGAAAGCCGGTATCAAAATTCCTTTTTTTGAGAGGAAGGATGAGCTGAATCTGCAGCTGATTCCCATTGATGTAAAGACATCAAACGCCGTTCCAACCGCAGACTACATAAATATCAATGTGGACGCAACCGTAAACGTCAAAATCAGCGACAATGAAGAGCGGTTGAAGCTGGCGGCCCAGAATTTCCTGAACAAAAACGCGGAGTATATCGGCCGTGTGGCCAGAGAAGTTCTGGAGGGCAATGTCCGTGAAATCGTTGGCAAGATGGCTCTGGAGGAGATGGTTTCCGACCGTCAGAAATTTGCCGCATTGGTAAAGGAAAATGCGGAACCGGATCTGGCCGCCATGGGCCTTGACATCATCAGCTTCAATGTGCAGAATTTTGTGGACGGCAACGGCGTTATCGAGAATCTGGGTGTGGATAATATTGTAAAAATCCAGAAGAATGCCGCCATCTCCCGGGCGGAAAGCGAGAAGGAGATTGCAAAGGCACAGGCCAGCGCGAAGCGGGAGGCCAACGAAGCCGAAGTGAACGCCGCATCCGAGATCGCAAAGAAGCAGAATGAACTGGCTATCCGGAAGGCTGAGCTGAAACGGGAAGCGGATATCAAGCAGGCGGAGGCAGACGCGGCTTACCGCATTCAGGAAGAAGAGCAGCGTAAGACGGTTGAGATTACCACCGCGAACGCGAATATTGCGAAGCAGGAAAAGGAAATCCAGCTGAAACAGCGAGAGGCTGAGGTTATGGAGCAGTCCCTGGACGCCCAGGTGAAGAAAAAGGCCGAGGCAGACAGATTTGCCAAACAGCAGCAGGCAGACGCAGGCTTATATGAGCGTCAGCGCGAAGCCGAAGCAAAGAAGTTCGAAACCGAGAAGGAAGCAGAGGCTATGAAGGCCCAGGCCGAAGCAAAACGCTATACCATGGAGCAGGAGGCCGACGGTATCCGGACCAGAGGACTGGCCGAGGCGGAAGCCATCCGCGCCAAAGCGGTTGCGGAAGCGGAAGGTATCGAGAAAAAAGCCGAGGCAATGGCTAAAATGGGCGAGGCCGCCGTACTGGAAATGTACTTTAAGGCATTGCCCGAAGTGGTTAAGAATGCGGCCGAACCCCTTGCAAGTGTGGACAGGATTACCATGTATGGCGACGGAAATTCTTCGAAGCTGATGAAGGATGTCATGGGAACGGTTGTACAGATTACAGATGGTCTGAAGGAATCCACAGGTGTGGACCTGCAGGCTGTACTGTCCGGATTCCTGGCAGGCAAGGTGGCAACCACACAGAATGTGAAAAAGCAGCCACAGGAGAATACTCCCGAAGGTTGACAGAGATTCCAGGCAGACAGTTTATATCACATGATAAATCAGTTGAAGACAGTTCGTAATTCAGGCCGCCCGTTTGGGCGGTCTGAATTTTTTCAGCAGGGTTGCAGTCTATTCCTTCAGATATTTCCACAGAGTAGTGCGGCTGATCTGCAGCTTCTTTGCCGCCGCACTCTGGTTGCCGCCGGTTTCCCTGACGGTTCTGTGGATAGCCCCCCGGATGATATCTTCCAGAGAGCCCTCCGGAAGACTTCCGCTTCCGGAGTCGGCATCCTGTTCCGAAACATTGAAGCAGCGTTCCGCCTCCAGAAGACGCTTCACCTCGTGGGCCTGTATGTAAGGTGTGGTGGCAAGCACTGCCAGTTCCTTGAGAACCCGTTTGAACTGCGTGTAGTTGTGCGGCCAGGGATATTGCTGTAAAAGCTCCATGGCATCCGGCCGGAAGCCCGCAATCTGTTTGGAGAGCTCGATGTTCAGGGAGTTCAGATACAGGCTGGAAAAAGAGGGGATATCTTCCATATTATCCCTGAGGGGAGGCATATTCAGGATCAGGCAGGACAAATCATGGATAAACTCCAGGATCAGAGGGGCGATTTCGCTTTTCGCCGTTGTGGTGCAGGAGAAAAGGATTTTGTTGGTTTTGTGCAGTTCCTGTTCGATGATGGTGGACAGAAGCTTTTGCAGCTTCTCCTCCGGAAGGCTGTCAAGATGATCGAAAAACAGAGTATTCCCCCGGTCATTCAGAGGAGAATTATAGTGACTGATCAGGAAATTCCATTCTTTGCCGCTGAGCCTGACGCAGTCTATGACGATGAAAGGATGTGTCTTCATGGTGCTTTGGGAATAGAGTACTTCCGCGGCATATTTTTTCCGGGTTCCGCTCTCACCCAAAATCATGATGGGATAACGGTTCTGGGCATAGGAGGAGATGCATCCGCACAGGTCTTCGGACAGGGAGACGACACCGTAGAAGCTGTTGAACATGGCTTTTTCCGCATCCTTCAGATTCAGGTAGGAGACTCCATGTCTGGTTTTCAAAATGGATGAGTGGCTGTCGGCAAGGTAGAATGCCACATACTGCTTCTCGCCGGTCTGAAATTTCCGACTTTCCACGGCATAGAGAATGCCTCCACAGAGCTTGAAGCATTTGTAGTCTGTGCCGGCTGCGGCTGCGGGAATCTCCTGGGACAGCAGAGAAAGCAGATCCGTGTTGAGCTGCAGACCGGAGGAGCTGTAACACAGCTCCCCTTCCGGGGTGAAGACAGCAGTCTGCATGGAAGGGTGCTGTAACAGGCTGTCCAGAAAGAGCTGTCTTTCCTCCATATGTCGAAATGTTCCATGGGTTTTCACGGCGCGGTTTAGAGCTTCCTGGAGACTTTCCATTCCTGATGTGATCAAAATGGCATTTATCTCAAGGGCTCTGGCAATGCTGCTGGTAACCACATCGCACAGCACAAGCCGGAAGTCTTCTTTCTTCAGCCCAGTCAGCAGGCTTTCGGCTTCCCGTGAGCTGTGTATGGTGTGGATGGGAATATCATATTGCAACAGATCACATAAAAGTCTCGCACTGGTGGTAATGCTGGGGAAGCCAACGATGGCGTATTTGCCCCGATAATTGCCCGCCAGCCGGATAGTGTGCAGAATGTCATATACGGAAATATTGATTTCCACTACAGGTATCGTGGTATTCTGTTCGATAAGCCGGGAGGTGCCGCCTCTGGAGATGATGATGTCATAATCTTCCATATGAAGGCTTTTTACAATCTCTACGCCTTTCGACAGGTCGCCCACATAAACATCCAGAGACAGGTCATCTCTGTTTTCCGCCAGAGATTCCAGGGCGGGCTTCATGGCTTCATAAGGTACAATTCCCAAAATATTCGTTTTCCGTGGGTTCATGAATTTCTCCCTTCTGCTACAGCTTCTATTTCAGTATTTTATCACAGATATCAGGAAAAGCAATCGTTATGTACAATATTTGTACACATAATTTACAAAAAACTCTTTTCATAAAGAAAAATATGGTTTATATTATAAACATGGTATAAATAAACTATAAACAAATAACACAAAGAAAAGGGAATGTTCATATATTGGACATCAGGCTGATGAATGGAGAGCAGATTGAAATTATTGGTGATAGCAGATGATCTGACCGGTGGCCTGGATACCGGAGTGCAGTTTGCTTTAAGAGGCATCACATCCCGGGTGATGGTAAACCGGCGCAAATGGCAGAGCGGAAAAATCGATGAGGGTCAGGTGCTGATTCTGGACACGGAGACCAGAGGCATGGAAGGGCCAAAGGCATATAAGACGGTAAAGGATATCGTGAAGGAAGCCTGCAGAGATGGCGTAAACTGTATCTACAAAAAGACGGATTCCGGGCTTCGTGGGAATATCGGTTACGAGCTTCAGGGAGTGCTGGACGGTTTGGACGGAGGGCTGCTGCACTATGTGCCGGCCTATCCGAAAAAGGGAAGGATCACGCGGCAGGGAATTCATTATGTGGACGGGGTGCCGGTGGCGGAGAGCTCCTTCGGGGCTGATCTGTACGAGCCGGTGAAATACTCCTATATTCCGGATATTATACATGAACAGAGTCGGATTCCGGTGGAGAGGGATGGGAGCCAGAGTACGGCGGAAGACGGCGAGAAGAAAATCCGGCTGTATGATGCATCCGATGAAAAGGAATTGGACAGGATTGCAGGCCGGGTTGCCGGATGGGAAGCTGGAGGCGTCACACTGATGGCAGGCTGCGCGGGATTTGCGGAAGCGCTGTGCCGCACGATCCGGAATGAAGCTGAAGAGGGACTTAAGCTAGAGAAAAAGGATAAGTTTCTGGCGGTGATCGGAAGTATCCACCCCATGGCCGTAAGACAGACCGATTTCGCGCTTCGGTCGGGATTCCAGAGGTTAGAGCTTTCGGAAGAACATTTGGATGAAAGGTACTGGGAGAGTGAAAAAGGACAGAGGCTTCTGAACCTGTGGAAAGAGAAGTGCCGTAGAAGTCGAAAGATCCTGCTGGATGCCGGCAGACTGTTCGGATCTCATGACATAGAGGACTATGCGCAAAGAACCGGTGTGGAAAAGGAGACGGTCAGAAGGAGAATTGCCGATTGTCTCGGTACGGTGACATGCGCTCTGATGCAGGATACGGAGCGAGCGGCTTTAATGGTCACAGGAGGAGATACCCTGGCAGGGGTGATGCGGAGCCTGAAGGTAGAGGAGCTCATTCCCAGAGGAGAGCTTTTGCAGGAGGTGGTATATTCGGAGTTCATCAGAGACGGCAGACTTGCCGGCCTGCTGTCGAAATCCGGCAGCTTCGGGGGAGAAAGCCTTCTGGCGGATCTGGCGCTTATCCTGCTGAAGGAGGACCAGGCGTAAGCCCGCATCTGAAACGGGATATTCTATGGATATCATATTAATCATATTTAACTTATTAAGAAGATTGGAGGAAGAACATGAAGAAAAAGATTGTATCAGCTTTACTGTGTGCGACTCTTCTGTCAGGTCTTTTG
>JAAWLQ010000104.1 GCA_022797995.1 Lachnospiraceae bacterium | reverse complement strand
GGGGTTCGGCGTTCTGCTTTGGTTGCCTTCAGGCCAGGTCTCCCTTGCCTTTTTCGTGGAATTTTCAGGGTCGCATTACTGTTTATTTGTCAAGGTTCAATCATATACTTTTCAGGTATGCCCCGCGGTTCTCATACACCGCAAACGGAGAAGGAGGGATTTGAACCCTCGCGCCGCTATTAACGACCTGCACCCTTTCCAGGGGTGTCCCTTCGACCTCTTGGGTACTTCTCCAAGTAAGTAGAATATTTTTAATCTATATTAGTCGACAGGCCATTCCGCCTGTCCCGAGAGCGGAGAGAGTGGGATTCGAACCCACGCGCCCTTGCGGACAAACGGTTTTCAAGACCGCCTCGTTATGACCACTTCGATATCTCTCCATGCATTTGACTTTTGCCATTTGTCAACGGCACAAGTAATTCTAGCAAAAACCCCATCCCCTGTCAACAACTTTTTCATATTTTTTAAAGAATTTTTATCGGGCTTCTTACAGGCAATTTTTTTAGCTGCTTTTATGGCAACAGTCCTGACAGATCATCTAAGGTTTCTCCTTCACCTTTATAATGAAGAAAAACCTCCAAATACCGAGTCTCATATTTTGCCTGCAATTTTGGTTCATTCTCAAAAATCGTACTTTTTAATAAAATAGAAAACCCTTTATTTTAGAACAAAATCCAATAAAATTATGAATTTTCTGATATTTTCATAAAATAATAACTAAAGAAAACAAAATTTTCTCTTGATTTTTTGATAATTTTGCAGTAAACTTTGTAATAGTCGCTGACATACATAAATTCTCATAAAGTACACTTTTTGAGAATTTTCGGCGGCACAACTTACTAAACATTTGTATTAAAAGGAGGAAAAGATGAGAAAGAGTAAGTTTTTATCTGTTGCGGTTTCCACCGCGTTGGTAGCGTCCATGCTGCTGACAGGATGTGGAAACGGCGACAACAATGCTTCAACAGGCAGCGATGCTGCTAACAGCAGCGGCAGCAGCACTGCTGACAGCGGCGCTGCGAACAGCGGAGAGAACGCCGGCGACAACGGTGGTTCTGAAAATGCAGAGGGATATGTACTGACCGATCTGAAAGTCATCGTGGACGGTACTGTGAACTCTGTAAAGCAGGAGACCGAGCCCCAGAGAACGATCCGCGAAGCTTTTATTCCTCAGCTGGAGGAGGCAATCGGCGAAAAGATCGGCCACGAGATCAACATTGATTTTGAAGTAGGTAACCACACCAACTACAGCGAGTATGTAGGCCGTATGTTCGTCAGCGAGCAGTATCCCGACGTTATGATCATGAGCGCCGCCATGCTGCGTCAGTATCAGGACACCGGACTTCTGTGGGACATGACGGAGGCTTATGAGAACGCCGAGTTCCAGAGCAGACTTCAGCTCACCGGTATCGCAGAAGGACTCAAGGATTCAAAGGGACGTCTCTACGGCTTCGCTCCCACTTACGGCAATGGCTGTATTACTTATGTAAAGCAGTCCTGGCTTGACAATGTGGGTCTGAAAGGCGAAGACATCAAGACCTATGATGATTTCTACAACATGCTGCTGAAATTTAAGAATGAAGATCCCGACGGAAACGGTGTGAACGGTGATACCTACGGATTTATCTCCGCAGGCCTTATCGGCACCGAGGCTCCCTGGATCAACTATACCGCCGAGTTCTGGCAGGATGCTTATCCCAGCATCGTTCAGGGCGAGGATGGTGTATGGTACGACGGTTTCCAGACCGAGGAGACCAAAGCAGCTCTTGAGAGATTAAAGCAGGCTTACTTTGTTGACAAGGTTATCGACCCCGACAGCTATACCGCAGGTACCAAGCAGGCACGTGAGAAATGGTGGGGCGCAGAGCAGGTTGGTTCCGCAGGCGTATTCACTTACTGGGCAGGTAACTGGTACAACAACCTGATCACCAACCTTGAGAAGAATGACCTTCCCAAAGATGTATATGAGCTGGCTCCCATCGCTGAGATTCAGAATTCCTGGGGTGGTTATCTGAACAGAGAATCTCCCGTGTGGGTTATCATCGATGACGGTGACGGAGACGATTCCCGCGAGCAGGCTATCTTCGATGCTTTCCTTGATACCATGCTGGATGGAGACAGAGTACAGACTCTCTGGACCTATGGTGCGGAAGGACTTGACTGGACAACCGAGGCGGAAGAATTTGTAACCAATCCGGACGACGAGAACAAGAGGAAAGAGTACTCCTATGCGGCAGGCGAGTTCCATATGCGCCAAAGCCTGGCAGACCCTAATGTAATTGCAAGCAAGAATCATCTGGATCCTGCGCTGGTGGTTGCTCCACTGACAAACGGTTATGTCAGCAGCAACGACAATCAGGATGTCAGCAACAAGTTCTTCACCGACCACTGTGTGGATGCTCCTTCATCACCTGCTTCTCCCACCTACAGTGAGAGATCCTCGGAGATTACGGATGCAAGAGATGTGGCTATCTCTACTGTAGTCGTCAATGGCGGCGACGTAGATGCGGCTATGGAAGCCTATGTAAATACTGTAGGTTCCCTGGTTGATCAGATTCTGGAAGAGCTGAATTCTGCCGAATAAATGATCCCATAAGCCGTCCTGTCCGGGGGGCAGGACGGCTTCTTTTATCTGTACGGGCCCGTGGAGGAAAAAATGTCGTGAAAGCAACGCATGGGCCGTGCAGGCGAGCAGGGGGAAAGGTACTCCCCTACTCGATTAATATTATCCGGAAAGGAAGATGGCGGTATGAGTAAAAAGAAAAAAATTGTAACCTCCACAGGTGTGGAAGTCAGGCAAAAGCCCCTGAAACTGCGCATTTGGAACAACCGAGGACACTATCTGATGTTTTTACCCGTCTTCGTATTCGTACTTATTGTGAACTACTGGCCCATGCTGGGTATCCGTTATGCTTTCATGGAGTACAAGGCCGGACCGGCTGCTCCCAGCTGGACAGGACTGACCCATTTTCAGAGAATGTTCGAAGCTTCCGCATTCTGGGACGCTTTCAGGAACACTTTGATTCTGAGTATTGTAAAACTGTTCCTGACTACCTTTGCCTCTGTAGTTGTATCTATCTTTTTGAACGAAATGGGGAATCTTTTTGCGAAGAAAACCCTTCAGACCATTATATATCTGCCTCACTTTATGTCATGGGCAGTGGTTGCTTCCATCTTCACCCTGATTCTGTCCCCCTCCAGCACCGGTATGCTGAACGGTCTGCTGAGAGACTGGGGTATCCTGGGGGCCAATGACAGCAACATCCACTTCCTGGCGACGTCAAGTATGTGGCGGCCCATTTTCTACCTGATCAATATCTGGAAGGAAACCGGATGGGGAACCATCATTTTCCTGGCAACTCTGGCCGGTATCAGCCCCGAGCTGTATGAGGCGGCTGACATTGACGGTGCCACCCGTTTCCAGAAAATGCGTTATGTCACCTTACCCGCCCTTTCCAATACCATTATCACCGTGCTCATTCTGAATCTGGCCAAGGTTCTGAATCTGTTCGAGTCCGTGTTCGTACTGTACAATCCTGCCGTATACAATGTGTCGGATGTAATCGGTACCTATATCTACCGCCAGACCTTCTCGGTGGCGAGACCGGACTACGGTTATTCCACAGCGGTAGGTCTGTTCCGTTCCCTGGTTGGCTGTGTATTGGTATTGATCTGTAACCGGGCCAGCAAAAAAGTGCGCGGCCGCGGTATTGTATAGGAGGTGCGGATATGGCTAAAGCAAAAGCGGTTTCCGGCAAACGTAAAAAATTTTCTCTTTTTGACCTGATAAATTATATCGTTTTCATTATCATCGCACTGATTGTACTGGTTCCCATCTGGAAGGTAGTTGTCGACTCCTTCAACGCGGTGGGTGTGTATCAGTTCCGGCTGTGGCCTTCTCAGTTTACATTGGACGGTTACCGGGTTATTCTCGGTGAGCAGGGTCTCTTCCGACCTCTGGTCAACTCCTTTGTGACTACCATTATCGGAACCCTGTTTGGATTGATCCTCTGCACATTGGGCGGATATGTGCTGATACAGTTCGACATGCCCGGACGTAATCTGATGGCCTATTTCCTGTTGTTCACCATGATTTTCTCCGGCGGCATGATCCCCGAGTACCTGGTTATGAGACGTCTGGGACTGCTGAACAGTATGTGGATCCTGGTGGTTAAGCATGGTATCAATGTGTCCAACATCGTGCTTATGAGGAACTTCTTCGAAGGAATTCCCGGAAGTCTGTTCGAGGCGGCGAAAATCGACGGATGTTCTCCCATGAGAATCTTCCTGAGAATTGTGCTTCCGCTCTCCAAAGCGGCACTGGCCTCCATCGGCCTGATGTTCGCCGTAGGTGTGTGGAATGACTACTCTACTGTGCAGATTTACATCACAGACCCGAACCAGGTTAACTTCCAGTATAAACTGCGCGTCATGATTATGGACGGCGATACGCCGCCCACCCAGTATCCGGTGTCACAGACCACACTGTATAATGCGGGTATCATAGCGGCAATCCTGCCTTTCCTGGTTCTGTACCCCTTCCTGCAGAAGTATTTCGTGAAGGGTGTCAACATCGGAGCAGTAAAAGAATAAATTGTACTAAAAAACCGGGGCATACTTCACTGCCCCGGCTTTTTTATTCTACACTTTCTCCGCCAGCAGGCTCTCCGCCACCGCCAGATCTTCCGGTGTTGTAATCTTGATATTCCCATAAGAAGCAGGTACCAGCTTCACCTTCGTATCCGTGAACAGCTCCACCACACCGGCATCATCTGTCACCGCAATCCCCTGCTCCCGCAGGCTGTCCCATCTCTCCAGAAGCATTTCATAGGCTTTCACAATCAGCTTCGTGTCGAACACCTGGGGCGTCTGGATGCTCCAGAGCAGTTCCCTGGCAGGCGTCGCGGCCACAAACCCGTTCTCATCTGCGATCTTGACCGTGTCCTTGGAGGGCACCGCCGCCACACAGGCATGGTACTTTTCCACCGCACAGTAGGTATCCCACAGAATCTCCCTGGTGAGAAAGGGCCTCGCTCCGTCGTGGATGAATACGTAACCGTCCCGGTTGGCCACCCGCATCTGTTCCCGGGCTATGACCCGGAGCGCATTGGCCACGGAAAAGCATCTCTCCGCTCCTCCTGCGGTCACGGTGTCTATCTTGCGAAAATCATATTTTTCCACAATCTCACGGTGCACATAGGGAATGTCCTCCTCTCCTGTCACCAGAATGCAGTCGTCTATGATTTCCGAGTCTTCCACTGCCCTGAGCGCATACCAGATCAGCGGTTTGCCGTCCAGCTCCATAAACTGCTTTACAACATGGCTTTTCATACGTTTTCCGCTGCCCGCAGCCAGCACCACGGCCGTGCACCTTTTTTTCACTTTTCCCACCGCGCCTTTCTTTTTCGTATCCTGTCCGTAGAAATCTAAATTCCGCCGCCGATCGGTGCTCTGTCCGAACTGTTACGGATTCCGCTCCGGGCTTTCTGCTATAGTTGCAGCCCCGGCACTGCATTCAGGTCGTAACCGCTGCGGACACCCTTTTTATATTCATAGTATCCCGCCGCGCCGATCATTGCCGCATTGTCGGTACAGAGAAGCGGAGACGGACGGTAGAAGGCAATCTTCTGCTTCGCACACTCACGCTCAAAGGCCGCCCGCAGAGAAGAATTGGAGGCAACACCCCCCGCTATGGCGAACTTGTCATAGCCGAACTCCCTGACGGCATGAAGAGAATGCTCCACAAGCACATCGGTAACCGCCTTCTGAAAGGAAGCCGCCACATCCGCCTGGGAAAAGCTTTCCCCCTTCATTCTGCAGGCGTTGAGATAATTCAGCACCGCCGACTTGAGGCCGCTGAAGCTGAAATCATATTCGCTCTCCGCCACCTTTGCTCTGGGAAATGGGATGGCATCCGGATTCCCCTCCGCGGAAATTTTGTCTATTTTCGGACCTCCGGGATACCCCAGTCCGATGGCCCGGGCCACTTTGTCAAAAGCCTCTCCCGCCGCGTCGTCTCTGGTCCTGCCGATGATTTCATATACCCCGTAATCCTTTACCGCCACCAGGTGAGAATGTCCTCCGGAAGCCACCAGGCAGATAAATGGCGGCTCCAGTTCCTCATGTTCGATATAATTTGCACTGATATGGCCGCTGATATGATGGACTCCCACCAAAGGAATTCCCGCGGCAAAGCTGATGGCCTTCGCCTCGGCCACCCCCACAAGCAGCGCCCCTACCAGTCCCGGTCCGTATGTGACCGCAATGGCTGTGATATCGGAGAGGGTCACGTCCGCCTGTGTCAGAGCTTCCTCAATTACCTGGTTGATTTTCTCTATATGCTTTCTGGATGCAATCTCCGGCACCACACCCCCATACTGTGTATGCAGCGCAATCTGGGTAAAAATAACATTTGACAGCACCTTCCTGCCGTTTTTCACCACGGAAGCTGCTGTCTCATCACAGGATGTCTCGATGGCAAGCATCAGCACATCCTTTTCCTGGTTCTGTTCCACTGTCTCTTCTTCCCTTTCACCATTTCTGCGGTTTATGTAATTCCTATTATTCGGCTCGTCAGGAACCGTTGGGAAATAACACTTTAAAAGTTCAATCCGTGGGATTTACATTTTTCGAAAGATCCCAACCATAAATTTTCCAGCGCCTGTTCTCGTCCCGGCGCAGCAGATAAACTGTGGAGGACAGGCTGCTCTGGCCGTTCTCAATCAGAGAATAAGTACACTGGATTCTGGAAAATTCATAGCCATCCTCCTGAAAAGTGTCCACATTCACACTGGAGGCCACCGCCACGCTTCCTATCTGCTTTTTGCCGGCCTTAAACGACGCGATATCCGCTTTCAGTCTCAGCAGATTCTCACTCTCTTCGTTGATTGCAAGCAGTTCGTCGTCATAAAGCTCCCGGGCCTTCAGTCCCAGCTGCTCCACTTCCTCGTCCGTACATTCTTCATTGTAGAAGCACTTCTGAATATCCACATAATATTTGATTACTTCCTTCACTGTCGGAGGATAGTCGTTCGCCAGATCCCGGCTCAGGATAAGCTGAACTGTGGTCATCTTCCCATCGTTGGCAGTTTCCCTTTTCCTTCCGGACAGATAGGTATAATAGCCGATAATACAAAGGACTATGATTAAAAAGATAATGATTGTTCTTACGGTGGATTTCTTCAAGGTTTTCATATATATACTCCTGTCCGATTCCGTGGGAATCCATTTCTTATTTTGCAGGGTCAGAGCTTTTTCTCACAGCTTATTCCTCATCAAACTTCAGTTCCACTGTTCTGCCATCCTTTGCGGCGATGGTACCCGGGAAAATCTTCCGCACATCTCCCAGATACTCCTCCGGACGGGTCAGCGACGGACTGTAATGGGTCAGCCAGAGCTCCGGGACCCCGGCCGCTCTCGCAATTCTGGCCGCCTCATACATAGTCATATGCCGGTTCTCCCTGGCCTTTGCCTGTTTATCCGGCTCTCCGTACATTCCCTCCAGAATCAGCAGGTCGGAGCCTGCCGCATTGACGGTTATGGCATCCACGGGCCTGCTGTCCGTACAATATGTCACCTTCAACCCCTTCCTGGGCGGCCCCAGCACCATGTCAGGGGTATATACTCTATCGTCCTGTACAATGGTTTCTCCCTTTTGCAGCCGACTCCACAGTTTCATCGGAATCTCCTGCTCCAGAGCCCTTTCCCTGTCAAAACGTCCGTTTCTCTCCACAATCATGCTATAACCATAGCATACCACACTATGGTTTACTCTGAAAGCCCTTATCTGAAAACCTTCGAAGGAAAAAGTCTGCTCTTCCTCCGTAATCTCACAATACTGTATCTCAAAGGGAAGCTCCGGCGCGATGGTCCTCAGTGCGTTCACCACTCTGATCAGCCCCCTGGGACCTATCAGCAGCAGCGGTTCCTTCCGCTCCGCGTTGCCCATGGTGAGAAGCATTCCCGGCAGTCCGCTGATATGATCGGCATGATAATGGGTAAAGCAGATAATATCGATGGGGTTGGGACTCCACCCCCTTTCCCGGAGTGCAATCTGTGTCCCTTCCCCACAGTCTATCAATATACTTTTTCCATTATACCTGAGCATAAGCGAGGTGAGCCACCGATAGGGCAGCGGCATCATTCCTCCCGTTCCCAGCAGACTTACATCCAACATATCCGCATTTCCTTTTTCTATTCCAGTTCCGCGGCTGGCCTCCCGGTACCCGGGCTTGGGCAGAGAACTTCCGGCCGCACTTGCGTCCGTAACTTCTCTGGGGTACCGGGCGGCCTGCCGCTGTTATTCCAGTTCCGCGACAGGCCTCCCGGTACCCAGGCCTGCCACTGTTTACAAAATTTACAGGAGCTCCAATGCCTCCGTCTCCTCCACGGGTACATTGAACTGCTCCGTCAGACTGTCATAGCAGTCCTCACATAAATCAAAATGATGTCTCATACCGTCTTTGCGGCTGAAATAGCCGAAAACAGTATCCGCGGCAAAGCAGTATTCCCTCAGATATCCGTTCTCCACCTTCAGCGCTCTGCCGCATTTATTGCATACAACCTGAATCAGTTTTCTGTCCTGTCCATCCCCGTACTTACGCATACTTTTATCTCCCTTCATGCATGCATCTGTCATAAAAATTGTTAAAAATTATTTTAACAGTTTCTAACGACTACGTCACATAACCATTATACTAAAAATATACACAAATACGTCTGGTAATTGTTGTTAAGACATCTTTTTCCTTTTCCACATAATCACTGCGTCTTCCTTCGGTCGGTCATAAAATCCCGGGCGAATTCCCTCCGAACAAAAGCCGAATTTCTCATAGACATGAATTGCGGCCAGGTTGCTGACTCTGACTTCCAGCGTATAGGCTTCCACGCCTTCCGCATCTCCAAGAATCATCAGCTGCTCCAGCATGGCCTGTGCAATTCCCTGATTTCGAAATCCTGCCGCCACCACCACATTGTCAATATTTGCCTCATGACAGATATCCGTATATCCGCAGCAGCCCGCCACCTGACCGTCCGCCAGAGCCACAAGATACCGGCAGTAGGAATGATTCAGGAGCTCCCGGAAAGCATTCTCTGACCAGGGCATTGAAAAGGTTTCCGCCTCAATTTTCGCCAGCGCCGCCGTATCTTCATCCCTCAATTCTCTGATTTCAATCCGCATCTTTACTCCGTTATTTCATTCCCACCGGATTCCCGCAGCCGGTTATCCCTCAGGCAGACTCCAATTCTGCCGGCTTCCTGACCGGTCCCTGACAAAATCCTTCTTCTCCCCGAAACGCCATACTCAGCCACCGGTTCCTTCCCGCCTCGCCCCGGAGCGCTCTGCCTCCTGCTCCGCCTGCGTCCTTCTGAGGTATTCCGGCCTGTGCTCTCCGGCCGAAACCGTCTGCCCTTTCGCAAAGTACACAGCCCCCAGAGCGGCAACGCTGGCGGCTCTCTGCCTGTTATTCCCCGGTGCCGCAAAGGCATACTGTAATCCCTGCTGCTTATCGATTTCGCCGCGATATACCGGGACCCCGTCCCCCAGAAAGATAACCGGACGGTTCAAACCCGCCAGTTTCTCCAGGATCTCGTGAATATCCACCGGTCCCTGGGGAATCACCGTATTCAGCCGGAATCCCCCGCCGTCCGGCAGGAACTCATACGCCGCCGTATACACCTGATTCCTTCTGGCATCCATCAGCGGACATACAATTCTGTCCGAACCGTACAGATTCCACGCCATCCCCTCCAGGGTAGGCACTTCCACCAGCGGCTTATCCAACGCAAGCCCCAGCCCCTTTGCGGTGGCGGAGCCAATGCGCAGGCCCGTGAAGGAACCCGGTCCCGAGGCTATGGCTATGGCATCAATTGTCTGCAGATCCAGCTCAATCATTCTGCGCAGTTCGTCCAGCATAGGCAGCAGCGTCTGCGAATGTGTCTTTTTATAATTTGTGGTATACTCCGCCACCAGTTCGTCATTCTCGACAATTGCCACACTGGCCACCAGCCCGGAGCTGTCCAAACCCAGTATCTTCATTAATTTCCCGCACCATCCTTCATCCAGCCGCTGTCCTTCGGTCAAACAGCAAGCTGTGATCAGACTACCGAAGATTCTCTGCGGTCCTGCCACAATTCGATGCTCTTTCCGAACGGCGGCATATTTCAATCTGTCTGTAGTCAAATCCCTTTTCCGGATTCTTCGCAACAGACACACCGACCCGATTCTCCGGCAGAATCTCCTCTACCAGCTCCGCCCATTCTATGAGACAGACGCCCTCCCCGTAAAAATAATCCTCATATCCTATCTCTTCCATCTCCTCCACATCTCCGATGCGGTACACATCAAAATGGAAGAGCGGCAGACGTCCTTCCTCGTAAATCTGCAATATGGTAAAAGTGGGACTGTTCACCGTCCCGGTAATCCCCAGTCCCCTGGCAAATCCCTGTGCAAATACGGTCTTGCCCACTCCAAGGTCTCCTGTCAGGGTGTAAACCTGTCCCGGAGCGGCGGCTTCTCCCAACGCCTCTCCCAGCGCATAGGTCTCTTCCGGAGAATGAGTCTCTATCAGCAGACCGCCTTCCGTATCAAATCCGGCCAGAATCCTTTCTCCACTTCTCTTCTCTTCTTCCTGCTTCATTTCTGTCGTTCCCGTCGCCTCCCGTATCGCAGCCGGCATGTCTTTAGCGCCTGTCTGTGAAATCTCCATGTCCCGGTTCTGGCCCTGTTATCCTGCAAGTCTCAAATGCTCCCTCTCCAACCCGCATTCACAGAATACGAATCCATCCGTCGAATGGAATTTACTGCCGGATTTTCACTTTGGAAGGAGGCATATGGGTGGAAATCATCTCAATCACAGACATCCGCTGGTCCCCCAGCTGACGTTTCGGGAAAATCGTGGCATTCACCCGGGAAGTATAGAGAATAATACTTCTGCCTGTAGAAACCGCCTTATGCATATCCTCCCA
>JAAWLQ010000103.1 GCA_022797995.1 Lachnospiraceae bacterium | reverse complement strand
TTCGTTCTGGTCTTGCTTCGGATGGGGTTTACATGGCTCCGCCCGTTACCGGGCGGACGGTAGTCTCTTACACTGCCTTTCCACCATTACAGAACCGCACGGCACTGCCATGCAGTTCTGCTGTATATCTCTGTTGCACTGGCCTTGGAGTCGCCTCCACCGGACGTTATCCGGCATCCTGCCCTGTGAAGCCCGGACTTTCCTCACCCGCACCGCCGTAAAACAAGGCGACGCGGCCGCGATTATTTATCTTACTCACCGCACTCATTATAAGGGGTAGAAGGAAAAATTGCAAGATTTTCCAAATTCTATTTTTCGTTTTTTACATAGCGCATTTTATACATTAAAGCAGCTTCCCCCCACGAACTCCCGGCACAGAGAATTGTTCGGCAGACTCTCGCTGGGCACACCCAGAAAATAGTTCAGGAATTTCAACAGTCTCTTGGCCTCGTAATACTCCGGAGCCTCCTTCGGAATCTGGAACAGAAGCGGTTCCGCAAAGGTCTTCAGCACAGACAGCTCATAGATCATTGCGGAGTTAAACATGGCGTCGGCTCCTTCCTGGAAGGGGAATATATTCTCCTCCTCGCCTCTGCGCACGGAAGGCCACATCTGAATGGTTCTCTGAGCACTGGATCCCCTTGTGCGGGCATCTCTCACAATTCTTCTCAACAGCCGCCCGTCCGTGGTGGGAATTCTGTTGTGGCCGTCCACGTTTAAAGAGGTCAGAGCGCTGATATAAATCTTGTATTTACTCTCCTCCGGCAAAGCATAGGACATTTTCTCATTCAGCCCGTGAATCCCCTCAATCACCAGAATATCGTTTTCACCCAGCTGCATATAGTTTCCCTTGTACTCCCGCTTTCCGATCTTGAAGTTGAACTCCGGCATCTCCACCCGTTCCCCGGCCAGCAGGCTGACCATATCTTCATTGAAGCGCTTTACGTCGATGGCCTCCAGACATTCAAAATTATAGTCCCCGTTCTCATCTCTGGGCGTCAGCTCCCTGTCCACAAAATAGTTGTCCAGCGCAATGGGACGGGGAACCTTGCCAAGGGTCCGCAGCTGAATAGACAGTCTGTGGGAGAAGCTGGTCTTGCCGGAGGAGGACGGACCGGCAATCATGACAAATTTCACGTGGCCGCGGTTGGCAATCTCTTTGGCAATCTCGCCGATTTTCCTCTCCTGTTCGGCTTCCTGCACCAGGATGAGATCGCTCATGGATCCGCTGCAGATCTGATCATTCAGATCTCCCACCGTTCGAATTCCCGCGGTTCTGCCCCACTCTTTGGCGCTTTCCATGGTCTCGAACAGCTTTCTTCGCTCTGAAAAGGGCTCCACCGCCGTCGGGTTGCTCTTATCCGGCAGCACAAGCATAAAACCGTCTTCATAAGGAATCACATCATACCACTTCACATACCCCGCGTTGGGAAGCATAAAGCCATAATAGTAATCATAATAGCCGTCTATCTCGTAAATGTTTACGGCGGAGCCCATCCGGTAGCGGAACAGCCTGGTTTTATCCTTCATTCCCTTTTCCTCGAAGAGCGCCATGGCCTCATCCAGCGGAAAGGATTTCTTCATAAAGGGAACCTTCTCCTCCGACAGATGCCTCATCCTGTCCTTC
The DNA here is from genome assembly GCA_022797995.1 of Lachnospiraceae bacterium. Classification (GTDB taxonomy): domain Bacteria; phylum Bacillota; class Clostridia; order Lachnospirales; family Lachnospiraceae; genus Acetatifactor. The sequence goes on along the minus strand of JAAWLQ010000103.1, from coordinate 9,374 downwards.
AGCTTTTCCGCAGTCTCCGGTGTCACGGGTATTTTCCCGAAGGTATTCACATAGATGCCCCGGCCTATGGTAAATTCCACACAGCTTTCCTGCGCCATATCCGCGCCGAACACATCATGGATTGCCTTTAACAGCAGCATGGTAGCCGTCCGCTCATAGGTTTTGTGCCCCACATCGTCCTTCAGGGTAAAGAAATCCACCCTGCAGTCTCTGGTCACTCTCTTGAATAACTCCCGTATCCTGCCGTCCACCGACACCAGAGCAATCATGCCGCCGTATTCTCTCTGGAAATCCGCCGCAATCTCCTCGTAGGTCGTTCCCTGCTGCACCTGCCTCTGCTCTCCGCGTATTGTAACCGTTACCATAGCTGCTCTCCTTTCTTATTCCAGTTCTGAATTAAGTCGCTGCGCGACAGCTCTATAAATTGCCGCTTACGGCAATTTGGTAAAGTCCCTTCGACGCACATCTTCTGAGAGAAAGTTTCATTCGAAAGTTCACTCATGAAACTTCCTCTCGTGCGTCTTCGTGACTTCACCTCATGATTCCAGTTCCATAAAAAAGTCCAGTGCCTCCGCAATCTGCGACAGCTCGCTTTGCACTTCCCGAAGGCGCGCTCTGGCTTTCCCGGAATCGGCCGCGGCCAACGAGGCCTCCAGCTGTCTTACACAGCCCTGTCTCTGCCGGAGATACTGCTCCAGCACAGGGTGTCTTTTCACAAGCAGCTGCTCTCCGTACAGGTCATACAGCTGCTGTCTCCCCGTAACCTCTGTCTCCGAAGCGGCCTTCTCCCGGGCGGGCACCGCCTTCATTGCAAAATAATACTTTCCCTCATCCCAAACCGCATTTTCCTGAATGACGGCAAAGCCGTTTTCTCTCAGAAATCTTCGGAATTCGGGCAGTTCCGACTGGGGCTGCAGAATCAGTTCCAGCAGCTTCCCCGCCTTGTCCATATCCGCCCTGAGGATTCGCTCCATCAGTCTGCCGCCCATACCGGCGCATACCAGAGTATCCGCCTCTCCCGCGCTGTATTCCCGCAGGCCGTCGGAAAGCCTGGTCTCTATGTAATCCCCCATCCCGAAGGCTTCAATATTCGCTCCGGCCGACGCCAGCGGTCCCCGCCGCACATCCATGGCAAGTGCTTTCGGGCATATTCCCGCGCTCACCAGCCAGATGGACAGAAAGGCATGATCACAGCCCACGTCCACAAGTCGGTTCCCGGGAGTCACCATATCCGCAAGCATCTGAAGCCGCCCGGACAGACTTACCCTGTTCCCTGGCCCCTTTTCCTTCCTGCTCTCCATATGCTCAGTCCAGATAATCCTTCAGCTTCCTGCTCCGGCTGGGATGACGCAGTTTCCGAAGGGCTTTGGCCTCGATCTGACGGATACGCTCTCTGGTCACATTGAATTCCTTGCCCACTTCTTCCAGGGTGCGCGCTCTTCCGTCGTCCAGCCCGAAGCGCAGGCGCAGGACCTTCTGCTCCCTCTCCGTCAGTGTGCCAAGCACTTCCACCAGCTGCTCCTTCAGCAGGGTAAACGCCGCGGCATCCGCAGGCGCGGGCACGTTGTCGTCCTCTATAAAATCTCCCAGATGGCTGTCTTCCTCCTCGCCTATGGGAGTCTCCATGGATACGGGTTCCTGGCTGATCTTCAGAATTTCCCGCACACGGTCCGCCGGCATCTTCATTTCCTCCGCAATCTCTTCGGGGGTTGGTTCCCTGCCAAGCTCCTGCAGCAGCTGTCTGCTCACTCTGATCAGCTTGTTGATTGTCTCCACCATATGAACGGGAATTCGAATGGTTCTGGCCTGATCCGCGATAGCCCTGGTAATGGCCTGCCGAATCCACCAGGTGGCATAGGTGGAAAATTTATATCCCTTGCGATAGTCGAATTTCTCCACAGCCTTAATCAGCCCCAGATTTCCCTCCTGAATCAAATCCAGAAAGAGCATTCCACGGCCCACATATCTCTTCGCAATGCTGACCACCAGGCGCAGATTGGCCTCGGCCAGACGCTTTTTCGCATCCTGATCACCCAGCTCCATTTTCTTCGCCAGCTCAATCTCCTCCTCGGCGGAGAGAAGCGGCACCTTGCCGATTTCCTTCAGATACATCCGGACCGGATCCTCCAGGCTGATGCCGTCGGGAATGGTCAGATCCAGATTCTCCACGTCCACGTCATCCTCTTCCGAGAGGATGATTCCCTCCTCGTCCACATCATCCTCGGTGATCCGAAGCACATCCACATTGTTCTGTTCCAGTACTTCCAGTATCTTCTCGAACTGTTCTTCTTCCAGAGGCATGTCCGAGAACATATCGCTGATTTCCTGGTACTCCAGCACATTTTTCTTCTTCTTGGCAGTACTTAGGAGCTCTTTTACCTTCTCGTCAAACCTTGTCTGCATGTTTTCATCCATTGTAGTAGTTCCATCCTTCCTCGGGTTGCCATATCCCCTTTATGATCTATTTATCATTTTATCGCGCAAATTCATCATCGATTTCCAGTTTTCCGCGTTCAGTTCACCGCCGGAATCCGCGACAGTTATCAATATCTTATCCCTAATCCAGGGAAATATGCGCTTTTGCCAGTTCTTCCAGCGCTTTTCTGCCCTCCAGCGCTCTTGTCAGAGCGTCCACATCCACTCCCGTATGAGCCATATCATATTCATAACTGTTCTGCTTCACCCACAACAGAATATCCCGAAAAGCTTTTTCCTTTTCCGGGGCAGTCTCCGTAACCGGCGGTCCTGAGGCAAAAATCGCCGCCGTCTCACGCTGCTGTTCCTCGTCTTCGAACATGCTGATAATGCCCGCGGGATTCACATTTCCCTCTTCCAGCTCCCGGAACATTCTCTCCGCCACCTTTTGGTAGAGGTCCTCCTTAAAGTCCCGGGGAGTGAGATATTTTTTCACATGTGGGTACAGGCCCGGCTCCTCCGAAAGCCAGCCGAGCAGCATTCGCTGGGCGCGCTTTGCCTTTTTCTCCGGGTCCGCTTTTGGTCGCACTCCCGATTTGGGACGTTCCGCCGGCTTTGCCAGCCCTGTCCGCACCGCCTGGGAAGTCACCAGCTTCCGCAGATTGTCCACACCGATGAAATATTTCTCCGCCGCCGCCTGCAGATAATTCTCCCGCTCCACTTCCTCCGAAAATTCACAGAGCTTCCCTGCAATCTCCCGGTGAAACTTCGTCTTCTCCTCCGGGTCCTCCATATTGAACCGGCCTTCCATCATTCGGATCTCAAAGAAGAAGCTGTTCTCCGCCTGACGGATACGTTCCTCAAAGGCCTCCCGTCCCAGGGCCTTCATGAATTCGTCCGGGTCCTTGTAGGGCTCCATGTTGATCACCCTGCCGGTGAGGCCTGCGTCCCGCAGAATCCCGATGGCCCGGAGCGCCGCTTTCACCCCGGCCCCGTCGCTGTCATAAGCCAGCAGCACCGTCTCCGTATACCGCCGGAGCAGCGCCGCCTGTTCCGCCGTGAACGCCGTTCCCAGCGAGGCCACCGCCTGACTGAAGCCCGCCTGATGCATGGCTATGACATCCATGTAGCCCTCACAGAGAATAATGTTGGAATTTCTGGCCCTTCTGGCATAATTCAGACCGTACAGATTCCTCCTTTTGTCAAAAACCGGGGTCTCCGGAGAATTCAGGTATTTCGGTTCTCCCTCTCCCATCACCCTGCCGCCGAAACCGATGACACGGTTATGAATATCCTGAATGGGATACATCACTCTGTTCCAGAACTGACTGTTCAGTCCATATTTCTCGGAATGACTGGCCAGACCGGCCTCCTGAATCTCATCGTCCGCGAAGCCCTTACTCCGCAGATACTGTACCAGCAGGCTGCCGTTTTTCCCGGCAAAGCCCAGGCCGAACTTATGCATGGTCTCCTCCGACAGTTCTCTCTTTAGCAGATACCGGCGTCCGATTTCTCCCCCCGGGCTTCGAAGCTGATAATAGAAATACTTTGCCGCCTCCTTATTCACTGCCAGAAGTCTGGCTTTCCTGCTCTCCTGTCTCCGCACGTCCTCCGACTCCTCCGGTTCCGGGAGAGCGATACCCGCCCGGTCCGCCAGGGCCTTAATTGCCTCGGGAAAGGAATAATTCTCATAATTCATCATAAAAGTATAGACATTTCCTCCGGCACCGCAGCCAAAGCAATGGTATACCTGTCTGTCTCCGCTGACGGAAAACGAAGGAGATTTCTCGTTGTGAAAAGGACACAGGCCCCAGTGACGGCCGCCCTTTTTCTGCAGCTTCACATATCCTGAAATCACTTCCACAATATCATTTCTCAATCTTATCTCTTCTACAAGCTGTTCCGGATAGTACATTCACTCCTCCACATGGCTTCTGCTCCCTCTCACCCTGGAAGATCCCTTCACCTTTCATACTTCACAGCGTCCAGGATTTCGGTATGTATATTTCATTGTAAGTCGCTATTGCAAACCGGTCTGTCATGGCACCCACATAATCACAGACCACCTGTTCCTTCGCCTCTCCCTCGGACAGCAGATTCAGGAATTCCTCCGGCAGACTGTCGATATGCTTCATGAAATGCTCGTACAGCGTCTCCATCAGCTTCTCCGCCTTGCCCTCCTCACTTTTGGCCAGGGGATTGTGATACACGTTCACAGACATGAAATTCCGCATCTGCATCATGGCCTTTTCCACCGGCCCCGACATCAGGACATCATTTTTCCCCATACTTGTGGTCACAATGTCATGGATAAAATGGTCCAGACGGTCTCCCGGCGTGGAGCCGATTACCTCCCGGATCTCCCCGGGCACGTCGCTCTCCTTCAATATACCCGCCCGAACCGCATCGTCCATATCATGGTGAATGTATGCGATTTTATCCGACAGCCTGACAACCTTCCCCTCCAGCGTATGGGGCTTTCCAATGGTCTGATGATTCAGGATCCCGTCCCGCACCTCGTAAGTCAGATTCAGCCCTCTGCCGTTCTTCTCCAGTCTCTCCACGGTCCGCACGCTCTGGAGACTGTGCTCAAATCCCAGAGGGCATATTTTATTCAGCGCCCTTTCTCCGGCATGACCGAAAGGAGTGTGTCCCAGGTCATGCCCCAGGGCAATGGCCTCCACCAGTTCTTCGTTGAGCCGTAACGCCTTCGCAATTGTGCGTGCGTTCTGGGAGACTTCCAGGGTATGGGTCAGCCTGGTCCGATAATGATCCCCCTCCGGCGTCAGGAATACCTGCGTCTTGTCCTTCAGTCTCCTGAATGCCTTACAGTGAATGATTCTGTCCCTGTCACGCTGAAATACAGGCCGGATATCACATTGCTTCTCAAATCTCTGCCTGCCTTTGGACTCGGCGCTGTGGGACGCATAGATACTCAGATAGTTCTTCTCCCATTGCTCCAGATTTTCTCTGATTGTCATATCCGCTCCCGTCTGCGCTGCTTACGCGCATTAACTCCCCTATGCCAAAAACTTCCTCCTGTATTTAATATTCTGCGTCCGAGGTCAAAATCCTTTTTTTTCGAAAATTTCCGCGCTTCTTTTTTCTTCCTCCACCTCACGCCGGAATATGGCCTGCGTCCGCTTTCCCGGTCTACCGGCAGATGTCATAGATAAATTCCGCGTTTTTGTCCATTGCTGCTCTGGCGGCCTTCACCGGCGACATCTGAAACACATGCCACATTCCCGCATAAATGTCTATTTTCACAGATACGTTGGCATCCACGAAAGCCTGGTGCAGGCGCACGGAATCACTGAGCAGTATCTCATTTTCCCCCACCTGAATATAGACGGGCGGAAATCCTGTGAATTTCCCGAAAAGCGGCGAAATCATCGGATCTTCCAGTTCCTGTCCATCCGCGTAAGCCCTCACCATCCGGTCGATATACTCTCTGTTCAGCACCGGATCCATCTGGGCCTTAGTCTGAAAAGATTTCCCGGAGGAAGTCAGGTCCGCCCAGGGCGACATCAGCAGGATTCCTCTGGGAAGCAGCCGGCCTTCCTGCTTCAGTCGTAACGTCAGGGCCAGCGCCAGGTTGCCTCCCGCGGAATCTCCCGTCAGAATCACATCTCTGGCGCCGTACCCCAGAAGCATCAGATAGTCCCATGTCTTCACGGCGTCATCCAGAGCGGCCGGATAGGGATTCTCCGGCGCCAGTCTGTAGTCGAAGCACAGCACATCCATGGATGTGGACTCCGCAAGCTTGGAGGTCAGTGTCCTGGCGTACAGACTGCTTCCCGTGGAATATCCTCCCCCATGGCAATGCAGCAGCACATATTTTTTCATATGCGCACGGTTGACGCTGACCCATTCTCCGTACATGCCCTGAATATCCACTTCCCGATATCTGATGGCTTTCGTGTTGCTCAATATGGCTCCGATGTGATCCTGAGACTGCCTGTGCTTCTCTATATCCGCATTTTCCACCAGACCGTGAACGCGTTTGATCAGGTTCATCAGATTCTGGCTCCTTTTATCCGCCGCACCTGTCTCCGCTGTCTCGATTCCCACTTTCTCAACTTCCGTTTTTTCCGTCTCATTTTTCCCGCTCTGGGTCTTCTCCGTATCCCGCTCTCTCAGCTCTCTGATTGGTATCCTTTTCATCATTCCACCTGTCCGCGCTCTGCCGCGCGCAATCAATCAACCGTTGAATTTGCCTTTCTGTTCATTTTCAAATCATGGCACCCAAGACTGCCCTGTCCCCTCTGCCGCAAACGACAGAATCAGAAGTGCAGTCTCCTGCGCACCTCGTTCCTGAGTCTTCTCCGGGAGAGCATGGTAATCAGCGCGATATCCAGAATCACACAGACTGTCAGCACCACGGCGGACCAGCCCAGGGAAATGCTCTCCTGCAGATAGTAGTCGATCAGAATCTCCAGTCCAACACAGAGCAGTGCCAGGCCGGTAAAAAGGTACAAAGCCACTGTCAGAAAGGATCTGGGAAGCCTGCGGATGCACAGTGTCAGAGCTTCCGCCACCGCTGTCACCAGAAGGGTAATGGGCAGTCCGAGTCCCCAAAACCATCCTGCGCTGTCCACAAGGAATGTCAGCATATACAAATATACTGCCACGGCAATTCCATCAAGCAGCAGGGCGAGATAAGCCGAAAGCTTCGTGTAGATCACCACCGGAATCATAATCACCCACAGAAGCCCGCAGGCCCCGATCACGGCAAGCGACCAGGCCGACTCCTGAAACGCAAAGAGATTGAGGACCCCGCAGGTAACGGCTGAAGCCAGTATAACTATGGACAGCAGGATTCCGAAGTCCTTTCTCTTAACTGTCTCCACCTGACCTTTTTCCTCCGGAAAGGGCGCCGCCGCACCTTTTTGTCCGGCCACGTCCTTCCACGCCTGACTGTTCAGCTCTCTCGGGTTAATCACCGGCGTGTTGCACAGAGGACATTCTCTTGAAGAAGCGTCCAGTTCCACGCCGCAATTTACACAATATGACATATTATAGTTCCTCCTGAATTTAGTCGCTGCGCGACAGCTCTAAAGTGCCAAGTCACTCGGCACACACCTCAGGAGAGTCAGATTTCATGAGTAAGTGCCCTCATGAAATCTGCTCTCGTGTGCCTTCGTGACTTCGCCTGTTCCAGTTCCGAATCAACCCGAGCGGCTAGTCCCTCCGGCTTCGGTTGCTCTCGATTTTCACATGAATCCCGTCATGCACCAGCTTCCGGAAAAAGTACCGCTCCACATCCGCCTCTATGATACTGCTGGCAAAATTCACTGTCAGCGTATCTTCAAAGCTGATTATGGCACAGTTTGTCCTCCGGGAAAAGGGCTGTCCCATATAGATATCAAATCTCTCGATATAAGCTTCCATCCCCTCCGGCACCTTCATGGCCCCCATATTGGTCAGCCCCGCGGAAGAGTTTCGATCCTGCACTTTTGTATAGAAAAGTCTCACCACAAAGTCCTTGATAAACAGCGGAACCACCCGAATGAACGGATTCCGCTGGGTGGCCGCATTGGTTGTGATATCTCCCCGCAGCAGCTTCTCATTGAGATGATAACGCATGTAATTGTGAACCTGCAGTACGATCTCTTCAAAGCTGTATTCTCCAAGTCGCGGATCAACCCCGGGGTAAATCATTGTGATAAAGTTCCGCAGCGTAACGGAGGGGAAAAAGCGCCGCAGATTTACGGGCATTGCTATCTTCACCGGCCGAAGATGAACCCTGCGGTCTTCCCGCTGCTTTGTCAGCAGCGCGTACAGAAGCACCGCGTTCAGATATTCCGTGATGGTGGCCTTATAACGTTTTGCAGCCGCCATCACCTCCGAGACGGACATGATGCCGTCTATAATGTTCAGCGTGTAAAATTCTTCCGCCGTTCCTCTCACACGATATGCCTTTTCTTCCAGTCTGGGCGGACACACTTTCGCATTGGCATAGCGCATGTACGCGTCCTCCAGCTCCTCCTCATCCGGCGTCTCCCCGATATCCAGCACAAATCCTCCGTTTCTGATCTCCTCATGTCCCAGCAGTCTCAGATAGGTGGCCGTCAGAGTCAGAAGCACACACATACCGCCGGTGCCGTCTCCCAGACTGTGATGTGCCTCCAGGGAAATTCTGTTACGGAAATAGTAAACCCGCACCAGATACCGGTTATTGGCCTTAAAATACATAGGCTGGCAGGGATTCTTCACATCCTCCTGGACAAAAGGCCCCGGCCGGTCATTGGGCTCCAGGTAACGCCAGAACAGCCCTTTGCGGATAGCCGCCTTATAAGTGGGAAATCGGGGCAGCGTCCTGTCAAGGGCCTGCTGAAGCACCTGGGGTCTGACTTCCTCCTTCAGCACCACAGACAATCTGTACACGGAAGAAAAGTCCCTTCTCTGCAGCGTGGGATACACAATAGCGGACAAATCCAGCTGATACCAGTCTCTGTGCTGGGCCTTCTTTTTCCTGTCCAGGGGTCCCTTTCCCCTGGTCTGATTCTTATCTGCCTTTTCATTTGCCATGACATCACACCTCTCCGTCTGTAGCCTTTCCACAGCCAATCCTCATGCGTTCGGCCCTTCCTCTTGACATAAAAGGAAAGAAACGCGGAAGCCCGGGAATTTCGCTTTTACTATAGAGAAAAAAAGAGTGCTAAGTAGTCTACTTAACACTCTCCTGTCATATGCAGGAAAAGAGACTTGAACTCTCATGGTATTGCTACCACACGGACCTGAACCGTGCGCGTCTGCCAATTCCGCCATTCCTGCGAACAAAACATATCATATACCATTCTCCGACAAAAGTCAATAATAAATTTAAAAATTTTTTATCGACGGATGCAAGGCTGCGGAAAAAGGTACAGACCATGCAAAATGGAAGCAAGGGGGCTCGAACCCCTGACCTTTCGCGTGTGAGGCGAACGCTCATCCCGGCTGAGCTATGCTTCCAT
>JAAWLQ010000102.1 GCA_022797995.1 Lachnospiraceae bacterium | reverse complement strand
TGCCCTCTTCCCGAGCCTCCTTTTTCAGCCACGCCATCACTTTTTTCTCATTATACTCTGTCAGCAGCATTTTCTTTACCTCCGCACTCAACGGTATCAGAATGTCCGTCAGGATTCCATGTTCCACGCAGTATGACACTGCGGCGTCCACAGCCTCTTTGGTGGAACCATACCTCTTCTGATACTCTTTCAGCTTCGCCACAAAGCAGGAATATTCCTCCAGCCGTCTGCATCCAGCCATCAGCTTCTGATTGCATCCATGATTGATATTCAATACACGCACTGTAAGTTCCAGACAGGATTTCTGCTCTTCAGGCTCCTCCATGAAGGCGTCTGTCAGCCGCAGAATTCGCTCATCTTCCATCTTATCGTCCCCATTGTAAAACACAACGCAGCGGGGTGTCGGGAGCCTGATCAGAGTACTCCCGTAAATCCGGTCCTGTTCCCGCCCCACATAGGCCTCATACTCCGCGGCTGTATAAAGCAGAAACCGCAGAGGATCGCTTGAACTGTTACAACAGTTCAAGCGACATCAGTTTTTTGCTGATGTATGAGTTATCTTATATTCTGATTTTTGCGGAATTCTGTGGGGGTTACCCCCTTAATCTGATGAAAACAGCGGTTAAAGGTTCTAATTGAATTATAGCCTACCGTATAGGCTATTTCCGTAATCGTCAGGTTGTGGTCCCTCATCAGCTCCTCAGCCTGGCTGATCCTCAGAGAATTGATGTAATCCCGAAAGCTCATGTGCAGCTGATCCGCAAACAAATGGGAAATATAATAATGGCTTACATGCAAGGCCTGGGCCAGGCTCTGCAAGGAAATATCTTCTTTATAATTCTTATAGCAGTACTGGATCATGTTGCTGCATATATTCATGTCAGTAGCCGACTTTGACTCTAAGGGCATAGAAGACAAAAGCTCGCACATGAGCACCAGCATATTCCCCCGGAACCGGAAAGCCAGATAAGGATCCGGAGATTTGGCGGTCGCAACCATGTTTTGGAAAGCCCCCACAATCAGGGGATTTTGATATGCTCCACGAAGCACCGGGGAAACGGGACACGATTCCGAAAACTCCTTGTGAAATTCCGGCAGGATATCCGGGGAAATGATCAGAAGACTATGCCACAGATGTCCCGGCTGATCATGGTAATAATGGATCTGGTTAGGAAAGGCCAGGTAAAGATCTCCGGCTTCCAGCATAACCTCCTTCTCGTCCGCCACAGCAAGGGTTCTCCCCTCCCAGAGCATGACGATTTCAAGATTCTTGTGCAGGTGGGGTACTGGTGCTAAGTCATTTCCCTCCACTGCGATATAATTCGTATCCTGCTGCTGAAAAAAAGGAAGCATGCTATCTACTCCTTCTCACATTCAATATAGTATTTAAATTTTGTTTTTTAAAATGGCATACTGCAATTTCTGTCCATATGGTTTCCTGACTTGTCTTTTATTATATGAGATAACATGGTAAGATTCAACTATATAATACATAATTTTTCACAAACTTTCATGATAATGCTCAAAGCTATTGCGAGAAATTGACATATATGTATACACATGCCTGCTTGGATTGACCAAATCACACAGGAAGTAAAAGGAGGAAGTTTTATGGTTACGTTGCCAATTGGACTGCAGCTGTGTTCGGTGCAAGAGAACGCCATAGCTGATTTTGAGGGGACCCTGCGAAGGGTAAAGGCCATGGGATACGATGGAGTGGAATTTGCCGGCCTCTATGGTCAGGAGCCGGCCGGGATAAAACGGATGTGCCAGGAGATCGGTCTGGTACCGGTGTCTGCCCATGTGGGCTTTATGGATCTGCTGAAGGATCCCAGGGGAGTGATCTCTATTTATAAGGAGATTAGCTGTATGCAGGTGGTGATTCCCGGCCTGACGGAGGACTATCTTCCCGGAGGTCCACGTTTCCAGGAGGCGGCTGAAGGTATCCGGATTCTGGGAGAGGTTTGCCGGGAGCTGGGAATGGAGCTGGCTTACCACAACCATGACTTTGAGTTCGTCAAGATCAATGACGAATACCTTCTGGACATTTTCTACAAGGAGATTCCCGACACGCTGCTTAAGACCCAGCTTGATACTTGCTGGGTTAATACAGGTGGCGTGGATCCGGCTGCTTATGTGCGTAAATACGCAGGTCGAATGCCAACCCTGCACCTGAAGGATTTCACAGGGAGCAGGAGCGTGCATTTATGCACTCTGACTGAAAATGACGGGAAGGAGGTACAAAAGCAGGAAGACACTTTCGAGTTTCGGCCTGTGGGATATGGAAAGCAGGATTTCCCGGCAATTCTGGAAGCAGCTTGTTCTTCTGGTGTCTCCTGGCTGATTGTGGAGCAGGACGAGCCCGGCATGGGAAAGACTCGCATGGAATGTGCAGGAATGAGCATTGAGTATCTGAGATCACTATGATTTTTTAACAGAGCCGCTGAAAATAGAGGGCATGAGAGGAGAAAGCTATTTGCAAAAACATATGGATCATTGCAGAAAGAGGAAGAAAAAGAAGAACGGGGAGTTTACCAGTGTACTGGCAGCTATGGGGCCGTTGATTGGGTTTACACTTTTCGGGCTGATACCGCTGATCCTGGCTACGGTAGTCAGCATGACAGAATTACATTCCACGAATCTGTCAGAGATGGAGTTCATCGGTTTGGAGAATTATAAAACAGTTATCACCAACGGAGATAACCGGACATATGCCTCGTATTTATCTACATTGGTATTTGCGTTGAATGTGCCAATTTGCATTGGTATTGCTTTATACATTGCGAATTTAGTGAACAGAACAAAGATCGGACAACGCTTCTTAAGATCCGTATTCTTTATACCTTATGTTTGTTCCACGGTTGTGATAGGACTCACATTTCGGATTTTATTTAATCAGGAGTCGGGGGTGTTTAATACCATTTTGACATCTCTTGGATTTGAAAAGGTGGGATGGCTGACAGAATCGCCATTTACGTTCATGACCTCGACCATTATTATGACCGTGTGGTCTGGTTTGGGGTTTTGTATTGTCCTGTTTCAGGCAGCCCTGGCCAACGTGAATGAGAGCTATTATGAAGCTGCCAGAATTGACGGTGCTTCCAACTTCCAGATTTTCTGGAAGATCACATGGCCGGCAATCTCACCTACAACGGGGTATCTGGTTACAATGAAGATGATATGGGGACTGCAGGCAATGACGGAGACATATATTCTTTCTGGAAATAACACAGTCGTGCCCACCTGGGGCAGTTCGGATGCGTGGGTAAGCGATCTGGTGGTAAAACATATTTACAATATGGTCTTTGTCAATCCATATCAGTATGGATACGGCCTTGCGGCAGCAGCAGGATGGTGTCTGGCAATCGTTGTTCTGATAGTCACCTTCCTTAACATGAAATTACAGGAGAGGTGGGTGAATTATGATTTCTGACAGAGAACATGTGTCAGCCGTTGTAAAGATTACAAAAACAACAGGAGAATGGCTGACACCGATTTTAAAGCTTATGGCAGTGTGCAGTGCGGTATTATGCTGCTTTCGGCCGGCAGAGGGCAGCAACAGCAGAAAAGTATGCGCAGTCATTCTGCTGATCACAGTATCAATGCTGCTTCTTTTTAGAATATATCACAAAAGGATGCTGGCTCATAGCCGGGAATACCGATTGTATCGGGCGGCTTTCTCTAAAAAGATTGAGCCGGGTGATGTGGTGCCTTTGCTGGTCATGCTGGCCAGTGTTCTTATACCGTTTTACATTTTGGTAATTACTTCATTGAAAAGTACGATAGAGGCAAATGATATTACATTCTCGTGGTTTCCCAAAGAAGGAATTGACGTTTCATCATACAGAGAACTATTTTCGTACGGTACAAGTACCGGAATCACAATGGGAAGGGCGATCATTAATTCCTTTGTGTACGCATTCATACAGGTGTTTGTAGGGTTGTTTGTATCCGTAGTGTCTGCATATGCATTTGCCAAGCTGGAATTTAAAGGGAAAAAAATATTGTATCGGATACTGATCATGACGATGATGATGCCGGGCTGTGTAACAATGACGACAGCTTATGTTATGTTTGAATGGTATGGGTGGACCAATACACCATTGCCGCTTATTGTACCGGGGTGCCTGGGAAGCGCTGCTACCGTGATGTTTCTCCGGGAATACTTTATGGGTATTCCGGATGGGCTTTTGGAAGCGGCCAGAATCGATGGGGCAGGTAAGTGGAGATGTTTCTTTTCTATCATGTTGCCCCTTGGAAAACCGGCGCTGGTTGCCCAATTCATTTTAGGATTTGTTACTGCCTACAATGATTTTGTTGCGCCATTGATCTATTTGAATGATCCGGGGAAATATACTGTTCAGGTGGCATTGAATTTTGTGAATGGGACCATACCGGATCAGACCTTAATTGCATCAGCGGGGGTGTTTTCGCTGGTACCCATGCTTTTGCTATATGTAATTTTTCAAAAACGTATTATTAATGGTATTGCAATGTCATCTGGTCTAAAAGGATAGGGAGGTAAGAAGGATGAAACAAAGGGCATGGAAGAAGATGGTATCCATGGGATTAGCGGTGGTTTTGCTGGCAGGAGGGCTGACAGCCTGCGGAGAAAGCGAGTCTGCTGGAACAGGAACGGTGACTGTGGATTTCATGTACGGAGGCGACATAGAGCTTCTGGAAGTCTATAATTCTCTTATAGAAGAGTTTAACAGCACGGCAGGGGCAGAAGCGAAGATCCGGGTAAAGGGAATTCCGAAAGCAGATGGTATGGAAGCGGTATTGGCTCAGCAGCTTCCAAGTAACAGCGGTCCGGATGTGGTATCTATCTGTGATGAATATTTTAAAAAGTATACCAATTATTTGGAGGATATGAGCGGCAAGATTGATCAGAAAGTGCTTGATGACTTCTATCCAAACACGCTCAGACGCTATCATTATAACATAAATACAACAACGTCAAATGCTGACGACCCGCTGTATGGCGTTCCCAGCTATAACGACACCACAATTCTCTATTACAACAAAACCGCTCTGGAAAAAGCCGGTGTGATCTGCATCAGCGTGGCAGAGAAGGATCTGGATGCCTTCAACGCAGGAGGAAAGGACGGCAACGGAAAGACAAAAACAGATTACGGGATTGTGTCCGATGTACCGGCAAAGGGATTTTATCGCAGCCTTTTCCCATTTGTCCCGGAAGAGGATGAGACAAATGGAGCTTCGTGGATGCTTCCGGCAGAAGGGGAGGAATTGATCTTTAATGACAAAATTGCCATGAACTGGGATGAAGTGGAGGATATCGGTCTGATCTGTACACAGGACAGAAATCCGGCTTCCAGCTCAAAATATGGTTATTTTACAGAATTCTGGTTTAACTATGGATGGTCTGTTGGCGGTGACTGCATGGAAGATTTAAGCGGAAATGGAGATTGGACGTATGCCCTTGCAGGAAATCTTCCCAATTACATTGTAGGGGATGGCAAGACCTATAAAGGTGAATATTCCGGAATTGACTATAAGGCGGGCGACACGCTGGAGATTCGGGATATTGTGGAGGCCAATGCAGGGGATACCATTTCCTATGAGACAGATGGAAGCACCTATTTTGATTATACGGTAAATGGAACGAAAGCAAACGCCCGTGATTTCAGCCAGGAGATCGCAGATGGAACTTTGACGGAATTGCCCTCTATCCGAAACGCATTCTCACGGTTCTGTTACCTGGCTGGAGAAGGCGGCATCAATGTCTGCCCTTATCCGGACGTATTTACGGGAAGCTCTTCTGTTTATTACTTTACATCAGGCAAGCTTGCGTTTTTAGTAGAACAGATTTCCTGTGCTTCCAGCATTCAGAAGATGATGAAGGAAGAGTGGGGAATTGCGCCTCTGCCGGTTTATAAGACCTATACGGAATCCACAGACCCGGCCTGTGATACGGTTGCAAAACAGGGAAAAACAGCAGGGCATTCCCTGGGATATGCGATCTCTATCAATGTAAAGTCAGAGGTAAAGGATGCAGCGTATACATTTGTAAATTGGCTTTCTACAGAAGGCCAGAGATTTATGGCAGAGAATGGAAGCGCATCCGCACGTTATTCTGACCGGGATGCAATGAAGGAGCATTTCCCATACAGCAATGCGGATACAGTGATCCAATCCTTAGAGGAAGCCGGCGCAGGCGACTGGTGGTATATGCCGGATCGTACCTGGATCAATACATGGGCAATGCCGTTGAATAATCAGGTGCGTTATGGGAAGATGGATCTGGACACATTCCTGTATTCTTATATCGAAGAAACGAATGAACGATTGAGAGAGTATAAACAGTAAGGGGATTACGATGAACAATGGAAAACGCAGAGTATTGGCCGGTTGTCTGATTGGCTTGATGTGTTTTGGAACCACTGGTTGTGGAGTACTTTCCAACCGGGATTCCGTTTATATGAATTATGCAGACGGATTGGGAGAGGATCTGCAGTATAACAGTGAATTGTATGGGCTGAATACAAGTAATATGCTGCCGGGCGCGGATCCGGGTGCAATCTATGTATCCAGGGAAGAGGATGAGGAGTGGGGTGGATATTATTACATCTACCTGACCGGAAGCTCCAATGAAGGGGGACATTCCTTAAAGGGCGATTTTTATAAGGAGAATCAGATTGTTCAGACGGCTGCCCAATGCTTTCGCTCGAAGGATCTGTATCAATGGGAACAGTGCGGAGCTCTGGACGATGGATTTTGTCTCCAGGTAGTGGAAGAGGATTGGTGCAATACGCGCTTCTGGGCGCCAGAGGTCATTCGGAATCCCCAGGATGGGAAGTATTATATGTATTTCAGCGCCAGTGCAAAGGAAGAGATGGGAGTGGAAGGGATTTCCTCTTCGGAAAATCCCTTTGACCGATTTTATCTGGGTGTTGCCGTATCCGATACACCGGCAGGACCCTTTACCGTGCTTTATGATACGGATGAGGCAACCGGAAAGAGGATTCCGACCATTAATTTTAAGGTTGGACAGGGCCTGGAATTCAACTGGTCTGCCATCGATGTTTCCCCGTTTTTTGATGATAATGGAGACCTCTATCTGTACTTTAACAAGCATGTGGGCGACCATTATAATGATATGATGGGAATATGGGGAATGAAGATGAAGTCCATGACAGAACCGGATTACGCCACCGTTTCCTGCCTTGCGGTTGCCGGAAAAGAGACGGTTTCCAATGTCCCAGGAGATATGGAGCATATACAGCCGGGTGGAGATTATTACGATCCGTCCGAATCCGGTATTAACGAAGGCCCCTTTATGTTAAAGCATGAGGGAAAGTATTACCTGACCTATTCCTCCAACGGGTGTGAGCATATTTCCTATTCGGTGCATCAGGCAGTCAGCGATGATCCCCTTTCGGGATTCCGGAAGCTTTCCATGGAGGAGGGGAATCCGGTGCTGGATGGAAGCGCATACGGATATATGAATGGAACGGCCCATCATGCCATTGTAAAAAATGGAGATGAAATGTGGATCATATATCATCAGCATAACAGTATCGTGGGATTCTCAGAAGGCTGGGAGCGGTCCATCAGCGCAGACCGGGTGAACTTTGTGACCAATGGAGCAGGAGAACAGGTACTGACGGCCAACGGGCCCAGTAAGATCCTACAGTGGCTGCCGGAAAGTGTCAGTGGATATCGGAACCTGGCCCCGACGGCTAAGATTAAGGTGTCAAACGGAGAAGGAGAGGAGTATCTTACCGATCAGGTACTGCCCTTTTATACCGTGACAGATCAATCTGCGCTGACGATAGACCGGGGAGACCTTACGATTACTATGAAGTGGGAGAAGCCTGTCAGCGTGTCCTCCGTTATGGTATACAACTCCGATGATCTCTACAGCGCCTTCTCGAAGATAACGCGGATGCGTTTTACCCTTGCGGAGCAGCCGGAATGGGCAAGTAAGGATTATACATATGCCGTGATAGAGGATGTGAAGGTTTCAGAACGATATTGGGATGAAGAAGCAAACAGATATATCACATGTGCGCCGGCGGTTGCTGAATTCGATCCAGTCATGATTACAGAATTGCAGATTACCATTGATGAGGCTGACAGATTGATATCCAGCAGCAAAACCGGAGAAAAAGCAACAGCTTTGAAGCTCTCGGAGATTGTCGTATTGGGAGGAGAACATGAAAAATAAGAAGTGGATCGCAATTCCAATCGCAGCGTTATGCGTGATAGTGGCAGCGGTTGTCGGTATTTTCCTGTACATGCAGTTTTCTATTAAAATTTCGGAAGCGGAAAATACCTATGCTCCGGAATACAAAAGCTTTTGCACTTCTCCGCAAAGTGCAGAGATCACAATTGACGGAAAGCTGGAGGAAGAGGCCTGGGAAGGAAAAGGATGGTTTACAGATACCTATCTGCAGAATACCACGGGCGTTATGCCCGGCTGGAAAATAACCGGATTTCCCACGGAATATGGTATATACCTGGCAGCGGTGGCGGAAGATCATAATCTGGTCAATGATGGCGAGCATACTATGGCAAAGAATTCCTCATTTGGATTTTATGTGGAAGTGGACAATGCCGGGGAAAAGCACGCCAACGATATCTTATATGCAACGAAGGTCACCATCGATATGCGTGGAGACGCGCATTGTTCCGAAGGAAACAATTTTGACCGTGCCGTGGTGGTGGAAGGGGAGCTGAACAGCAGGCAGACACAGAGAGCGACTGCGGAGATATTTCTGCCATGGGATTTCCTGCAGGTGGATGTAAGCAAGGGAATTCCGGCAGAGTTCCGGTTGTATCCGGTCTACCGCGGTGTTTTCGAAGGAGAGGACTGGGGTACGGACATGATTCTCCCCATTGGCAGCGCAGAGTACGATATCTATAATTACTGGCGTTTTAACCAGGACGGTTATATGACGCCGGACAGGGAGGATGCAAAGCTGGGAGATACGGTAACCGGAGTGGCGAAAACCGGGAACTGGGATATTTCCAGGGAACAGGAGGGGATCGTCCGTTCTTCTTACGGAACCGAGCATCATGTGATTTTCGATAAAGAACATTATGAGTCGGACTTTATTGCGGAAGTGACGATGATTCCGGTGCAGTCCCTGGAAAACGAGTGGCCAAAGGCCGGCTTCTATTTTCTGAATACAAAGGGTGAGTGGCATGCGATTCTTCAGGATACGAGAAAGGATCTGCTGGTGGATGCAGTGGATGGAACGAAGAATGTAAATAAGCTCAGCCTTGCCAGCGTGGATCAGACCTGGAATTGGATGGAATACGAAAAGGAAGCCATAGAGAATCCAAATGCCGCGGAGACAAAAGGGGTAAACCTGAAAGTCGTAAAATATGACGGATGCTTCTGGTATTTTGTAAATGATCAGTACATAACCGTGGAAAAGAAAGATTTTATGGATACGGAAGTATTCCCCGGATTTTATGCGCTGGGTATGGATGTGATATATCAGGACTATTCCTATACCAGTATTGAGGATATGGACGCATTGAAGGCCTATTTGAATGCCCGCGGGATTTATATTATAGACGCAAGGGCGGTTACGCCCGGCGGAAAAGTAGAGGCAAGCGCTATTTCCGTAAAAATGGGGGATCAGTATGATATCACCATCACCTGTGATTCGGGATATGAAGTAAGTTCCATTCTGGTAAATGATGAGGAAAAATTAGAGGATGCAAAACGGAATGCAAAGGATGGAGTCTACACGCTGACCGCCTCGGATGGAAACCAGGAGATACGGGTATCCTTCCAGAAGTGTGATGGACTTGAACTGACAGGATACGTTCTTTCAGAAGAGGATGAGTCGACACTGAATGCCGAAATGATTCTTACCGAAAAGGGAAACAGGATTCTCCGCTACCAGATTCTTTCGAACAGTAAGAAGGGATATACTGCGGTAATGCCGAAGGGCAGCTACAAGGCATATGTGACATCAGACGGATATATAGAGGCGCAGGAATCTGTTTCCCTGGACGAGGACCAGGAGAGGAACTTCCTGTTGAAGCTATCTCTCTTTGCAAAGGAAGTGGAGATTAATGGAACGAAGGTATATTCCAATATGTCTGTATGGGATATGAGCAAAGAGGGAAAAGGCGTTGTTTCGACTTCCTACGATGCGGGCGGAAAAATGCAGCCCCTGTATTTTGCAAAGACAGGGAAAGAAGCGCTGTTTCAGGCAAAAATGGAGTATACTACCAGGTTTGAAGCCGGGAAAGAGTATCAGCCGGATCTGTTTGGCGGGCTTTTCGTCACAGATGGGAAAAACAGCGGATATATTCTGGCAGTTCAAAATAAGCTGCTATACGGAAACTGGCAGTGGACGGACGTTGTGATTCCGGGCCCGGTATTGATGTACCCGGATCCGGTTCCGGCCGAAATGGCGGTTGCATTGCAGGATGGCTATTTCTATGTATACATCAATGATAATTTTGCCGCAAAGCTGCGAGCGGCGGAGGTGGTGCCGGGTTGCTCCCAGAATGCGGAATTCGCCTATGGAATCTATATGATTGCCGATAAGACGGCGGATATTGCCTTCCGTGATGTCAGCTTTTCAACAGACAGCGAGGAGGTTGCCAATTTCCAGATCCAGCAGGGCAAGACTGCGGTATGGAAGGAAAATAATATGTTTGCCAGGGCGGTGGTAATCAATGGAGTCCGCAAGGCCTCGGCCAGGGAGGTATGGGATACCAGCGAGATCGCGGAGAATATCCTGAAGGGCTCTTATGACATGGGAACGAAGATGCAGCCGTTCTACTTTGCTAGCACAGGAAAACAGGCGCTGTATCAGGCAAAAATTGAGTATACCACGAGTTTTGAGGCCGGAAAGGAATACCAGAACGACCTTTATGGAGGGCTGTATGTCACAGACGGCACACACAACGGCTATATTTTAGCAGTCCAGAACAAGCTGGTATACGGGGATTGGCAATGGACTGGGTGCCCAGGATTAACCCGTTCGGGTTTTTCAAACGCTTGCGGTCTACCATGATAAGGTTGTTAGACAAAGCGTTCAGCCCGTAGTACAGCGGTTCCC
>JAAWLQ010000101.1 GCA_022797995.1 Lachnospiraceae bacterium | reverse complement strand
TAAACCAGACGATTATTAAGTTTTGTCAGTTTTTTCAGATGGAGCGCAGGGAGCCTCAGAAGTACGATTATGTGGCAACGGTCAATTCCGTGCTGAAGCAGATTATCGCGGCCTACCGGGACAATTAAACGGGGAACTGGAAAATGTGGTAAACGGGATTAACAGAGCGGGCGACGGGAATAGATAGGCCATTATTCCGGAGGTGCGGATTTACTAAGAGGAAAATCTGACGGAAGATGGATATATGGATAAGAAAGAGGTAGTGAATAGGTTGTCACTGTGGACAGAATTGTGGAACCTGTGATAGGATTGGATAAGAAGGTTACAGCAGACAGCATGCCGACGATGGTGAAGAGAGCGATAATGTGCTTTCGGATTGGAGGAAAAATGATCAGAATTCTTGCAATTGGTAACAGTTTTTCAGAGGATGCCACCTATTACCTGCACCAGATTCTGGAGGCAGCAGGTGTGGAGAACTTAGCGGTGAACCTTTATATCGGCGGATGCCCGCTGGAAAAGCATTGGTTTAATATTGAAAATGCGTCCAGGGAATATCAGCTTCAGGTGAACGGGGAGAAGACCGACAGAAAGGTGTCCGTACAGGATATGCTGCGGGAGGCAAAGTGGGACTTTATCGTGACACAGCAAGCCAGCCATGACAGCGGCTGGATGGATACTTATGAACCTTTTCTGGGAAATATGGTGGAATATCTGAGAAAGAATGCCGTTGGCGCAAAGCTACTTTTGCATGAGACATGGGCTTATGAGAAGGACAGCACACACTGGAATTTCGGGCGATACCATAAGGATCAGCAGGAGATGCTGCGCAGACTGCGGGTGGCGTATACCACAATGGCAGAGAAGTACGGGCTTTCGCTGATTCCCGGCGGGGAGCTAATACAGGCGCTGCGGGGGACAGAATATTTCGGCGAGGGCGCGGACAGGACCATCTGCAGAGACGGATTTCATATGCATTATATATATGGAAGGTATGCGTTGGGATGCATCTGGGCGAAGACCATAGCAGGTATTCCGGTGAAAGGGAACGCATTCGTGCCCAGGACCATTTATATGCCGTCTGAGGAGCCGGACAGGGAAATTATTGATATCATTCAGTCTGTGACAGATGAGATGGAAGTGTGAAGAGAATCTTTAAACCTGTAAGAGGGAGCGTGCTCCAGGCGATGTGAACGCCGCGGCGAAGGCCGGAGGTGTTGTGGATGTGACTGTATAAATGAAAGGCTGTCTGTATCATGAACCATGATAAGGCAGCCTTTTGTACTCATTACGAATTCTGGCAAATCACTTTGCAGGTCTTTTTATCCAAAAAGCAGATTACAGCCTAGAGATTTGCTTTAATCTTCTCAATCATCTCCTGATATTCCGCGTCTGTGAGATAGGTTTTGTCAGGGTTCATCTGGAAGGTGCCGCCCCACTCATCTCCGCCTTCATATTTGGGAACCAGATGCATGTGCAGATGACAGCCGGTGTCTCCGTAAGCGCCATAATTGACCTTATTGGGATGGAATGCCTTATGCAGCGCGCGGGCCACATGTGCCACATCCGCCATAAAGGCGTTCCGTTCCTCGTCGCTGATGTCAATCAGCTCGCTTACATGATCTTTGTAGGCCACAATACATCTGCCGGGTTTGCTCTGCTCTTTGAACAGAATCAGACTGCTGACCGACAGGTCACAGATAAAGATACCGAATTTTTCCAGCAGTTCTCCTCTCATGCAATAGCCGCAGTTAGAATCTTTCATGGGAATCACCATACCTTTCTGATTTTTGGGATAGCAGGGACCGATTTGCGGCCCCTGGATTTACAGTTTTGTCGTAAGTCTATTGTAAGCCTGATTTTATTTTTTGACAAGCATGACTGTATTTTATATAATAAAATCAAAAGGATTCTACCCTGAAAGGATAGTCGTATGACTCTGAAAGAGAAGAAATACAGATCGGTTGATACCCTGCGGTTTGCGCTGGAAGCGTCGCCGTTCTGGATGGTTTTACATATCATTCTGCCAATCACACAATCCATGATACAGACGGCGGTGACGGCTGTGGCCACGGCAAATTTTGTAGATACAGCCACATTCATCCTGAAATCGCAGCGCCCTTATGAGGATATCTATCCGGCGCTGTTTTTGGTATTGATAACGCTGGGGCTTGCCAACACCATAGGAGCCGCGTCCGGATTGGCTGCTTCCAAAGTCAGAATCCGTTTTCAGAGAAAGATAAAGCCGGCTATGGTTAAGACTCTTGCGGCACTCGACTATAAACATATTGAGAGTGAGAAGAGCTGGGAGCTGATATCCCGGGTATCCAGGGACCCGGTGAAATCCATGATGGACGGGGCCGGCGCATGGATACAGTTCGCCCAGATTACCGTGTCTGTGGTCTCGGTATTTGCTTTGATCATATCGCAGGTATGGTGGGCGGCACTGGTTATTTTTGGCTTTTCGGTGCCTATGTTTGCAGTGTCCATGAGAGCCGGAAAGAAGAATTATCAGGCGGAGCGCGATACGGAGAAATTCAACAGGCGGACAGAATATCTGGGAGAGGTGCTGACAGGACGGGAGAATGTGGAGGAACGTACGCTCTTCGGATATAACGATGCCGTTAACCATATGTGGCAGGAACAGTATGAGGCAGGGCGAAAGCTGCAGATCAGGGTTATGGCGCAGAATTTCATGCTTTCAAAAGGAGCAAGCATGCTGCTGGCGCTGATAGCGCTGCTGGCGGCGCTGACATTGATTGGCCCCGTTGTAAACGGACAGATGTCGGCAGGTATGTTTATGGGTATTGTCAGCGCCATATTCGGAATGATTCAGAAGCTGGGATTTCAGATGGCACAGTCGTTGCAGAACATGACACGGGCCGGTGAATATATGAAGGATTTGAGTGAATTCGCCGCATTGAGCAAGGCGAAGGAGGCATTGACGGAACCGGACAGGGAGCCCATTCAGATTGACACTATGGAGTTTAGAAGGGTGCGGTTCCATTATCCTGGCAGTGACGAATATATATTGGACGGATTGTCTTTCAGGCTGGAAGCGGGCCGCCACTATGCTTTTGTGGGGAAAAACGGTGCCGGCAAGACGACAATCACCAAACTGCTGACCGGATTGTACACGGAATATGAGGGAGAGATACTGGTAAACGGAAGAGAACTGAGAGAGTATCCGCTCAGTATGATAAAAGCAATGTTTTCCGTAGTATATCAGGATTTTGCAAAATATTACATAGGAATGAGAGAAAACATAGGACTGGGAGATGTGCATTCGACAGGGAAGGAAAGGGAGGCAGCCAGGCTGACGGGACTGGATGAGCTGTTGGCCGGACTGCCTGACGGAATCGATACTCCCCTGGGGAAGATTCTTAAGGTAGGCCAGGATATTTCCGGGGGACAATGGCAGAGGGTTGCCATCGCCAGGTCACTGGTAAGTCGGGCTCCTGTGAGAATCCTTGACGAGCCTACGTCTGCGCTGGACCCCATCAGTGAGAGTCGTCTGTACCATGATTTCGAGAAGCTGATGGAAGGCAGGACCACTATATTCGTCAGCCATCGTCTGGGTTCTACCAGGCTGGCGGATGAGATTCTGGTCATTGACGGAGGAAAAATTGCGGAACGGGGCTCACATGAAGAGTTGATGGCGGCAAACGGTCAGTATGCGGAAATGTTTGAGGCGCAGAGAGAGTGGTATCAATGAGCAGAGAGAAGACAAAGTATCATTTATTAAAAGTTATTGTGAGAATTATCCCAATCCAGATCCGGTCTGCCCCATGGAACTGCCTGCTGGAAAATTGTCTGGGTGTAATGCATGGACTGATGTTTGCTTTGTCGGTTATGGTGACACAGCGGCTGTTTGACGCGATTTCCGATGGTGCTGCCGGTAGAGCGTCTTACAGGGAATGTGTTATACAACTGGTGCTTCTGGCTGTGGTTACGTTTGGACAGCAGATTATTAACGGCGTTCAGAATTTTCATGGCATCGGCGTGCTTCTGCCGAAATCGGCCGGCCGGCTTACCGAACTGATTCACAGAAAAATCAGGAAAATAGATCCCGTCAGATTTGAGGATACGGCATTTCTGGACGACCTGAACAAGGCAAAAGAGGGGATCAAAGCGATCACAATGTTCTGTATGCTGATATTTGTGTGTGTCAGCTTTTACGGCGTTTATTTTATTGCCGTGGGTATCTATCTGTTCCGATTGAAGCCTGTTTTGCTTCTGACCTTGCTTTTGGCGTTTGTTCCCGCAATGCTGGCACAGACAATCCATGTCAGAATCTTTGCCAGCCTGGAAGAAGAGAGCGCTCCTCTGCGCCGTGAGCATGATTATTACCAGAAGGCAATCTGTGACAGAGAATATTTCAAGGAAACCCGTCTTCTGGGCGCTTTTGGATTCTTCTATCGGCTGTTTGAAAATACCATGAAGGTGCTGACAGGGAAGATCTGGAGAGCAGAGCGGAAGGCGGCACTGCTTCGGCTGTTGATGGATTTCACCACATTCGCAGGTATGGCAGGTTCCGCTTACATGTTGTTTACCGCCACCATGTCAGGAGAGATTACGGTGGGGATGTTCGCTGCGGTATTTGCCGCTTTGACACAGATTTTTGCCATGATGCAGGAAGTGGTCGTGAGACAGATGGGCAACATGAATCGGGATGTGGGAAAGGTAGTGAATTTCATCCGCCTTCTTGATATGCCGGAGAGAGACGGCATGGAAGGAGAGATTGATTTTACAAAAGGCATCACCGCGGAAAATGTCAGCTTCCGGTATCCGGGGAGAAATGCGTTTTCCGTAAAGAATGTATCGCTGCATATTGCGGAGGGAGAGACGATTGCCATTGTGGGGGAAAACGGTGCGGGCAAGAGTACTCTTGTACGTCTGCTGACCGGAATCTACAGACCCACGGAGGGAATGGTGCTGGTGGGCGGCCTGGATACAGGCAGCTATTCGGTTTCCTCCATAATGAGAGGAATTTCCGGTGTGTTTCAAAGGTACCAGCGATATAAAATGACTTTGAAAGATAATGTAACCATAAGCGATTATACGGCTCAGGCAGATTCGGGCAGAATCAGATCGGTTCTGACGGAAGCCGGATTTGAAAAGGGGAATGTCGGATTGGAGGATATGCTCTCCCCTGAATTTGACGGAACGGACCTTTCCGGGGGACAGTGGCAGAGGGTGGCAATAGCGCGAGGACTGTACAGAGCGAACGGATTTATCATCCTGGACGAACCCACATCTGCCATTGACCCGGTGGAAGAGACCAGGATTTACAGGCAGTTTGCCAGGCTGGCAGAGGGAAAATGCGCGCTGGTGGTGACACACCGCATCGGTTCCGCAAGGCTGGCGGACCGTATTGTGGTGATGGATGGGGGAAGGATTGTGGATATCGGAACCCATGAGGAGCTGATCGCACGTCCCGGACAGTATGCGAGGATGTGGGAAGCGCAGGCACAGTGGTATGAAAGGGGCTAGTCCCTGACTCTTTTTATAAACCGGCAACGGTGAGCAGCACAGGTATCGTAAGCACACAGAGCAGCGTGGTCAGAATGATGGCGGCGCTGCAGGTGGAGCCGTCGATACCTTTTTGATTGCCCAGAATCAGGGGCATATTGCCGATGGGCATGCCGAACATGACGATGCATACGGAAATCAGCTCCTGACTGTCCGTGGCCAGCTTTAACAGAGGCAGCATGAGCAGAGGCAATATCAGCAGCTTAATGACAGAAAAAAGGTACAGCTTTGGCTGTCCGAAGATTTTCTTTAAGTCAGAATGAGCCAGCGTGAAGCCCACAGCCACCAGAGCCATGGGAGAGGTTACGTTTCCCAGGTAGGAAATGGCCGTTTTGACAAAGCCCGGAAGCTGAATGCCCAGGACGATAATCAGCAGGGAGGCAATTGCGGATATGGTTCCCGGATTGAACATGGATTTCAGGGAAGACAGAGAGAATTTACCGTCCATCAACGCAACGCCATAGGTATAGAAGACGAGCGTATAAATCAGCAGAAATTCACTTACATAGACTACATATTCCTCCCCCAGAATACTGGAGACCACAGGGATGCCGATGAATCCCAGGTTGGAGAAAACGAACATCATCTGGAATATCTTCCGCTGATCCGGAGCTTTGTCAAAAAGAGGCGACAGAAGCATTCCCACGAGAATGAAGATGACGAACATACCCGAGGCAATCACCGCAATGGCTCCCACGGTATGCAGGGAAATCAGTCCCGCCGAATTGGCCGCGCTGGACACAATCAGCAGGGGATTGAACAGATTCACGATCATTTTGGACATCTGTGTGTTGGTGTGGGCATCCATCATTTTTGCTTTGGTCAGGAAGAAACCGGCCCCAATCATAATGAGAAGTGCAAGCATCTGGAAAAATACAGTGAAAAGTGTCATTTTTATCCTCTTTCATCTTTTTTCATTACAGGAAAGGTCTTCACAAGAGTAACACCAGCGAAATTCCGAAGTAACTTTTAGGTGCCACTTTTTATGGCGCCTTGTGCCGCTTTTTATGGCATTTTGTGCTGTCCCACAAGTATTATGAACCGGAATGGGGGAAAAGACAAGAAAAATTTTTTGCGGGATATATGAATGTAGGTTGGATAGGATGCAACAGAAGGGATGCATATTATTCCCGTGTCTGTGAAATATTAAGCATAACTATGCTTAAAGAAATATGCTGTTGTGCCTGTGCAATGTCTGCATAAAAATCCAGAGCACTCCTTTGTGAAACGGCAGGGAACAGGAAGCGCGGCGCTGAAGAGTCAGGAGTGAAGACGTTTATAGTAAAGCCCTATGCACAGGACAGCTCCGCCATGCATGAAAATCTGCGGCATGGATTACAGCTGAAATCCGGCAGGAATGGAGGATATTATGGTAACAGATGACAGAGGAAACAGAAAAGAAGACTGCTCCGGGGAGGTGAGACCTTTTGGCCTCCGGGATAAAATCGGATATATGTTCGGAGATTTTGGAAATGATTTCAGCTTTATTTTTGCCAGCAATTATCTGATGGTATTCTATACGAAAGTGCTGGGACTCAGCGGATTCGTGGTGGGGCTTGTGTTCCTGGGGGCTCGATTTGTCGATGCATTTACGGACGTTACCATGGGGCGTATCGTGGATTATATGCAGCCGGCCAGGGATGGAAGATTTCGTTCCTGGATAAGGCGTATGTGTATTCCTGTGGCTGTTGCCAGTTCCATCATGTATTTGTATTTTGTGAGCGACTGGGCTTACTGGGCGAAGCTGGCATATGTGATATTTACCTATCTGCTGTGGAGCAGCTTTTGCTATACGGCTATCAATATTCCGTATGGTTCTATGGCGTCGGTCATCAGCCCGGATGTAAAGGACAGGGCGTCGCTTTCCACCTTTCGGAGTATCGGAGCCAGCCTGGCCGGTCTGGTCATCGGTGTGCTGGTGCCGTTACTTGTCTATGAGACAGACCTGGAAGGAAATCAGGTGGTGCGGCCGGTAAGCTTTACAGTGACTGCGCTGGTATTCGGGGTTCTCGCGGTGGGATGTTATGTATTATGCTATCTGCTGTGTCAGGAACGGGTGGTTTTCCACAAAAAGGAAGGGAAGAAGGAAAGTGTCTGGAGCATGCTTACAGGTCTGGGGAAAAACAGGCCTTTGCTGGCTTTGGTATGTGCGGCGCTGGTACTGCTTCTGGCCACCTTGCTGAGCCAGACCATGAACAATTACCTTTTTCTTGATTACTTTAAAAATGCTAAAGCACTTTCCATTGTGAATGTGGTGGGAATCGGAGGGACGCTGCTGCTGGCGCCGTTCATTTCCGTAATCGTATCGAAATTCGGGAAAAAAGAAGCAGGAGCCGCAGGCATGCTGCTGGCAGGTGTGGTTTATGTGCTACTCTTTTTCCTGCAGGTGAAAAGTATTCTGCTGTTTATGATACTGTTCTTCCTGGGAACGCTGGGGACAGGACTTTTTAACCTGATTATATGGGCGTTTATCACGGATATTATTGATTACCAGGAGATTGCCACCGGCAGGAGAGAGGACGGCACTGTGTATGCGGTGTATTCCTTCGCGAGAAAGGTAGGGCAGGCGCTGGCGGGCGGACTGGGCGGTTTCGTGCTGACTGCCATCGGCTATGTGTCCGAGGCGTCGTCGCAGACCTGGGAGGTGTCCCGGAGAATCTATGGGGTGGCCACGCTGGTGCCTGGGGTATGCTATCTGGCGGTGTTCCTCATCTTACAGTTTGGCTATCCGCTGAGCAGGAGAGAGGTGGAGAAGAATACGACTGTTCTGCAGGAAAAGCGAGAGCGGCAAATGCAGGGGCAGGGCGGAGAATGAGATGGATGAAATTCGACCGGATGGCGCCCGGCGGGGGTGTGGAAGTAAGCTGCAGACTGGAAAATGGAAAAGCATTTCTGGAATGGGAATTCTCCATTGTGGAATCTGCGGGAGAGCAGACAGCAGGCTATATGGGAGAAAGCCGGGAAGGACTCTATATCAGACTGATCCTCACGAATATGCGGGAAGAAACCGCGTTGGAAGGGATGCGGCTGGTCAGAGAAGAGGAACCTCTGCAGTCCATTCTGCTGCAGCCGTTTCTTTGGCGGGGGCCTTCGGAACCTTATCTGTACCATATGGAGGCAATTCTGGCAGACAGGGAAGGAAATTGTCTGGATCGGGTGAGCAGGCCGTTGCCCCTGCGCAGTGTGGGATGTATGGATATTCAGGGAAAACGGCAGCTTTTACTGAACGGCAGCGCATTTGAACCCAGAGCTGTCAGTTATATTCTGCCTGCGGGCGGAACGGCGGTTTCACGGCAGTATCAGATGACGGAGGATCTGAGGTGGATATGTGGGATGGGAGCAAACAGCGTCTGTGTGGAGGCAGACAGTCAGGGAATCCCGGGGAGCTTCCGACAGCTTTGTGACCGGCTGGGACTGCTGCTCTTCTTCCGAAAGGAGGGGGAAGAGGGCTGGGTCTGGATACAGGACCGGGAAGGTAAATTCCGAATACAATGCGGTGAAACTATTCCATCCTTTCGGGGTGGGAGGGACTGCCTTTTTCCTGATGGAAACGGAGCCCCGGCTTCGCTCTATTATTACTACAGAGCAAAATGGAGCAGGGAGCCCTTTGTATACATTGTGCCGGAAAGTATAATGAGAATGGACAGCGGCAATTTTACAGTGAAATGCTACAGCAACTGTGACCGGGTGGCGCTGTATTCGGACGGAAATCTGTTCGAGTTCCAGAGGGGAGAGACGGAATTCGTATTCCGGGAGGTGCCTGCAGGAAAACCCAGCGTAATGCTTACCGCGGAAGGCGACGGATGCAGTGAATCGCTGGCGGTTCACAAGTCTTTCCTTGAACGGAAGCGCAGAGAGGCCGACGGCGCGCTTATACTCTATGGAATATAGAACTTTAATGGTCAGGAAATGAGCAGAAAAGCTCATAATAAATATTCCGACAGCTGAGAGAAATCGATGGAGAAATCCCCGTAAATTGCCACCGGTATGGTGTCAG
Organism: Lachnospiraceae bacterium; assembly: GCA_022797995.1. Taxonomy (GTDB): domain Bacteria; phylum Bacillota; class Clostridia; order Lachnospirales; family Lachnospiraceae; genus Acetatifactor. The sequence continues at coordinate 1,601 of JAAWLQ010000101.1, read as the reverse complement.
TGAAACTATAGACTACCGGCGTATCGGATTCCTGCAGAAGATAGACGCTGACCTGCCCCTTATTGTAATCCACGATCCAATATTCCCGAACGCCGGTTTCTCTGTAGATGGGAAGCTTCAGACGGTAATCCATCCGGCGGCTGGAAGGCGACACAATCTCTATCACCCAGTCAGGTGCGCCGTGGCACCCACGCTGATCCAGCCTGTCTCTGTCACATATGACAGAAATGTCAGGTTCAAAATAATTCCGATCGTCCTTTTTGATAAACACGCCGAAGGGAGCAGGGACAACCCTGCATTTTCCCTTTTGGGACTTAATATAGTTGAAACAGTCTCTGCCTTATCAATTTTTCACATGAGTAAAATGGCGAACTTGCCTTGGCAGATATTGCCGGAATGTGCAGATGCACTGTTTACCGATTGCTCTTGATGAATTTAGCATACACCGACGGGAGCTTTTTGTCAAATGTTTTTTATACTTATCGAGGTTCGTACTTTAAATACCCCGTAAACATTGTAAAATTGAGGGGAATCTGTTACACTAATAGAAAATCAGGGAAAAGTAATTATACTTTTATCGAGAGAGGTATTGAGTTGATTGATAAAGGAAATTCCAAAACGATAACATTTTGGCTTGGTGGGATGTTATTTGAGTATGACGAGTGGAAAAATGAGTATAATATTATGCACCATGGTATTTCATTTAAACAAGCGGCCCGTGTCTTTTTTGACTATGATAGAATTGAATTATTTGATGAGGAAAATAGTGATATTGAAGATCGTTATGATACAATTGGTGATTTGGCGGCAGGATATATGAATACACGGATGTCAGGAGAAACGATAATTGGAAGTACAGGTTTCCTTTCTGACAAAGTGAATGACATAGTATTTGTTGTCTATACAGAGAGGGCACAAACGAATGATGATGGGAAAAGGATAGATGTTACAAGACTGATATCTGCCAGACTTGCTACTGATTTTGAAAGGGGGTTGTATTATGGTAAATACTGATAAGATAACAACAGAAATAATCGAGGAGCTTGCTTTTTCGGAAGAGGATCTTATACTGCTTGCAAGGGCGAGAAACACTCCGATTTCATTTGATGAAGATTGTCCGGAGACAACGCCTGAACGTGCATTGAAATTTCGACGCGTAAATCCGCCTCGGGACAGTGTTGGAAGACGGGCGTAACAGATTGCGCGGAGACAGCAGAACGTTTTTCCTGGGTAATGTAATAGAATATAGGGATATCTTTTGGCGGCAGTTTTACTTGAAAAGGGGACTGCCGTTTTGCTGTTCCTATTCTATTTGCAAGAGAAAGGGCTCATTTTCCGCAGGGATATTGACTGAATTGCAGTAGAGTTTATGAAATCATATCTAAAGAAATCTTTATAGTTCTTACGGTTTTCTCTTTATACCTCCTCTTTATACTGAAATCATTAAATGACAGCATAACACGCTGAATTCATTATAATCAGAAGGAACATCCCATGTGGCAGTTTTTAAGAGAATATCTCAGTACCCCGGACACCATTGGAGCTATTGCGCCCAGCAGCAGGCATCTGGCGGCGGCCATGACGGCTTCTATCGATTTCGA
>JAAWLQ010000100.1 GCA_022797995.1 Lachnospiraceae bacterium | reverse complement strand
TCCCTTGGGGTACATATGGAACTCCGCAGGCACTCCAGCCCTGCGCAGCGCCGTCACGAACAGAAGAGAATTCTCCACCGGCACCGCCCCGTCCTCATAAATGAAAAAGGCTGAACCGCCAGATGACACTGCATGGCAAAGGGAAAGGTCAAAAGTGCCAGGCTGCCCCAGACAATATACAATCTCCCATACTTTGGGTAAATACCGCCATCCCTTCCGCACAGCAGGGCAAGGAAACGATACCCCGCATAAAAGGCAAAAAGCAGCTGAACCAGATACATAATCTGGCAATTTTCACCCAGCAGCCGGAATATCCACAGATAAAACGCCGAATCAGCTTCCGCAAAATCCTGCCTGTACAGAAAATGAAAGCACATCCAGCCTGCACCCAGAAGGATCTGAATGGAGAAGCCCGTGAAAAGCATTCCTTTTATTAACGCCCCAATGTGTACAACCGCCTTTTTCGTCAATCCTTTCATATCTCCTGTCGTCAATCCCTTTTCCCGTAAAATGCTTTTACTCTGTCACAGATATAGTCCACCTGCTCCGGCTTCAGTCCGTAATACATGGGCAATCTGGCCAGACGCTCACTCTCTCTGGTGGTATATCTGTCTTCTCCATGGAACCGGCCGAACCTTTCTCCGGCAGGTGCGGAATGAAGTGGGATATAATGAAATACCGAATGAACACCATTCTCTTTCAGGTAATCGATCAGCTCCGTTCTCTCCTGAATATCCTTTGCCTTGATATAGAACATATGACCATTGTGCACACAGCCTTCCGGAACCACCGGAAGTTCAATTCTTCCGGCATCTGCCAGAGGTTTCAGGCTTTCGTAATATCGCTTCCAGCTGGCCAGCCTCGCCTCATTCATCTCTTCCGCAATCTCCAGCTGAGCATACAGATAAGCCGCGTTCATATCGCTGGGAAGATAGGAGGAACCATGATTCATCCAGGTGTACTTGTCAATCTGCCCCCGGTAATATTTACTCCGGTTCGTTCCCTTTTCCCGGATAATCTCCGCCTCCTCCACATCCTTTTTATCCCGTATCAGCAGCGCGCCGCCCTCTCCCATGCTGTAATTCTTCGTTTCATGGAAGCTGAAGCAGCCGAAATTTCCCATGGTCCCCAGCGCTCTGCCCTTATAGGTGGACATGATTCCCTGTGCCGCATCCTCTATCACTGCCAGATTATATTTATCCGCAATGGCCATAATGGTGTCCATCTCGCAGGCCACACCCGCGTAATGGACAGGTGCAATAGCCCTGGTGCGCTCTGTCAGAGCATTTTCTATCAGTTTTTCATCAATATTCATGGTGTCCGGCCGAATATCCACGAACACCGGCACGGCTCCTCTGAGCACGAAAGCATTGGCGGTAGACACAAAAGTGTACGAGGGCATAATCACCTCATCCCCGGGTCTGATATCGCAGAGCAGCGCCGCCAGCTCGGTGGCATGTGTGCAGGATGTGGTCAGCAGACATTTTGTGGTTCCGGTCTTCCGTTCAATCCATTCGTTACACTTTCTGGTATAGGCGCCGTCACCGCAGATCTTCTGATTGACAACGCACTCCTGAATGTAGTCTTTTGCCTTATCCGCGTAAGGCGGTACATTAAAAGTAATCATAGTTAAACCTGTGCCTTTCCACATTTTCAATGCTCGTCCGTCCGTTTACTGATAATATATTTGGGACGTCCCTTTACTTCTTCATAAATTCTCGCAATATAATGACCTATAATTCCCAGACTCAGCATCAGAAACCCGCCGATAATCAGAATCAGAAGGATCACCGTGGTAAATCCTTCCACCGCTGTTCCCATCATATATTTTACCAGCGTCTGTACGAACAGTATAATGCTGAATAAAATAGATACTATTCCCATCACTGTCACCAGCTGCAGAGGAAGTGTGCTGAAGGATGTGGCATTGGTAACCGCATACTTCATCAGGCTGAAAAAGGACCATTTACTCTCTCCGAACTGCCGCTCCTGCACCTCATAAATCACCTTCTCCGTGCGGAATCCCACCCAGAAGCTCAGAGCCCGGAAAAAGGTATTCCTCTCCGGCAGCGTCAGCAGCACATCCACTACCTTTCGGTCAAGAAGCTTGAAATCCGAGGATGCGTTCATATCCATCTTGATAAGGCTGCTCATGATTTTATAGAACAATCCGGCCGAAAGCCTGTGGGCCAGGCTTTCCTTCCCACGGCTCTCCTTGATTCCCTCCACCACCTCGGCCCCGTTCTTCCACAGTTCCCACATCCGGGGAATCATCTGGGGAGGGTGCTGGAGGTCACAGTCCATCACAATCACCGCATTTCCCACCGCCATTTCCAAGCCTGCGAAAATAGCGGCTTCCTTGCCGAAATTGCGCGAGAATTCAACACCGCGAATCCTGGAGTTCCCTGCCGCCGCCTTCTGTATCTCGGAAAAAGTACCGTCCCTGGAACCGTCGCTGACATACACCAGCTCATACTCTATATGGTGCTCTTCCAGCAATTCCGACAGCACCTTCGATGTGTTGGCTATATTCTGTTCCTCATTGTAGGCCGGTAATACAATAGATAAAAGGGCCATATTCATCTCCTATTCCAGTTCGTACTTTTTGCGCTGTTTTCAGCGGGTAACGTTTTCTGTCTTAATATACATAATGCCGTCGATGATACGTATGGAATTCTCTCCCGGGAAGCTGTCCATAGCAATATATTCCTGAGAATAATACATTTCCTCCATAGCCTCCGGCGGCAGAATATTCAGAGTCGCCCCCAGATAATTTCTGATGAAAATCTCATAATTCTTTCCAGTATACAGCAGAATATCCCCATTCAACCCGATCATATTGGAAGTCACAGGCAGAGTAATGTCCGTCACCGGAAAAGGCTCGTCCCCTACCACTCCAACCATGGCCACAGGAATCCCCGGATAATACCCTTCCGTCTGCTCTATCCTGTCCAGCAGTCGTATGCAGTAAGCATATGTTTTCTCATATCTCTTCTGCAGATTGGAATAGCCAATGTTGTCTGTGATACAGTAACAGAAAATCAGTACGACTGCCCCTGAAAGGGTAAGCCACTCCATCCAGTTATAAATCCTGTCTGGAGCATCGCAGCAGCCGCTCACCAGCGCCACGGCTCCTGTCACATACAGAATCCACTGATACCGCATCAGCAGATGATACGTTACCGACGGAGAAATCAGCAATACAATATTCGTCAGCAACGGTAATATCACCACCGCCAGTACTATTATAACGAAAAATACCGGATTCTTCCAGCCCTTTCTCTTCCTGATCAGGAAAAGTACCGCCAGCCCTGCCGCTGTGGCCAGCAAAATACAGGCTGTCACCGAGAAAAAGTTCTGAAACAGTATATTACCTTTCAACGTAAACTTCAGGAAATCCAGATACATACCTTTCATCGCGGAAAATAATCCCCCGGCGGAACCCGCTGCCGACGTCATCCCTTCGATTCCCTGATAATCTGCCAGCCTTTTACCCTGAATTTTCAGCAACACCTGCAGAATTCCATAATACAGAGCTGTCCCGGCAATTCCCATCCAGAGATAGCGAAGAGCAGTCTTTATTTTTTCCGCCGGCCCTCCGTTCCCCCCATTCGAAGCAAAAAGCATCAGAATGGAAAACACTGACAAAATCATGGCAAAAGACAGATACCCCTGATAAATCCCCAGGCTGAATGCCAGGCAGAATGCGCCGGGCAAAAAACCCAGCCTGTATTTTTTCGTAAAAAGCACAGCCAGAACTGCCAACAGTAAAGCCATCATATAACCGTCCAGGGTAAATACATAGGCAAAGGTGGAAGCCAGCGCCGGAAAGGCCGCCAGCAGACCGCCGCAGACAGCTGCCGCCCAGGTCTTCCGCACTTCAAGAATCTCACATACCACGGCAGCGGCACAGCTTAAATATAAAAGCCCCAGCAGGCCGATAATCCACGGCAATGTATAGTAAGAGGAAATGCCGCAGGCAACCGTCAGAAACCATCTGCCTGAAGTGATCATATTCTGGTCAAAATATATACTGTCCAATCCGTCATGATTGGGAATATCCGACAGAAGTACGGGCATATGGACCAGCAGACCTGTCACAAAACAGGCCAGAAAAGCCGCCTTCCACTCCCTCTTGATTTTCCCGTAGATCATCCGAAATACCTGCGTGGGTGACTGCATGGCCTTCATCCCTCCCTGTTCAGCGCCTGTGCTATTTTCTGCGCCATCCTCTCTCTTCCCGCCTCATTTGGATGGAGGCCGTCCCTCATGTACAGGTCCTTGTCCTCCCACTTCTCATGAGGTGAAAAGTCATGATACACATCGATCACTTCAATCTCCAGCTCCTCTGCCGCCTGCAGTTCCGCCTCCACATATTCCTCCAGCACACCGCCTCCCTGATCTGCCTCCTCACAGGTCAGCCCTGTGACATACCAGGTATACAAAGGCGTCACCAGCACAATCCGAAGCTCGGGATTCGTCTCCCGAAGCGCCTTCACAGAACTGCGCAGCGCTCCGAGAAACGTATATTCATCATAGGGATCCTCCGGGTTCTCAATGGGAACTCCCGCGTGATAATCATTGATTCCCTGCTGCAACAGCACAATCTCCACCGTTGAGAAATCAATCGCTTCCAGACCGTTGATCACTTCGGCAAAATATTCCGTATTATTCTCCCGCATTCTCACAGTCACTGTCTGCTGCACTCTGAAATCATCCGCCCAAACCGACTTTGTCAGTCCTGCCAGAGACAGCGTGCCTCTGGGGTAATCCATACGGCGGTCATCTTCAATCCTTGCCATGCAGGTTCCACCCAGTGCGGCATTATACACAGTTTTCCCCAGAAGCTCTTCCAGCCGCTCCGGAACACCCGTCTCGTCTCTTATTTCCCCAAACACACTGTCCCCAAAAACGACTATTTCCGGCTGCAATATATGTTCCGTCTTACTCTTCGGATAAGTCAGGACAAAAAGCAGGGCAAATGCTGCTGCCATAGTTATCCCATATAAAATGATCTTCCATTTCCCCGGTCGGTCCATTACACCTTCTCCATTCCGCCCAGCTCCATCAACGCCTCTGCCAGCCTGACACTTCCTTTTCCATCGGTCATGGCACCCTCTTTCGCACTGCAGTCCTGACGCCGTTGTCTACTCCGGACAAATTCTGTGAACAGCTTTTCCATCCTGTTCAGCGTCCCTGCGGAATCCTTATGCCATGCCCCCGCATACCCTGCGATTTCCCGTTTCCCTATATAAGCAGTCAGCGCCTCCTGATTCTCCGCATAAGAGAAACAGATAAACGGTATCCCCAGCGCCGCCAGTTCATAGATAGTGGAGCCGCCCGCCGTCAGTGCCAGATCGCACTTTCCCATCAGCTCCGCCATATCCTTTACATCATGATAAATCCGGACATTATCGCACCTGGCCTCCCACGCCTTCAGCTCCCGGAAGTGCGGATTGAAACGTCCCGTAACCAGGTGGAAGCATATATTCTCCCTTATTGTCCTCTCCAGGATGTTACCGGCTATGTTCTCGCTGTCTCCACCGCCGGTGGTAATCAGCACATTCCTGACCGCCTCTCTGACCTGACAGGCCAAAGGCTTCCGGAACTGCCCTCTCAGAGGGACATAACGGCTCCCAATCAGCAGTCTGGTCCGCTTTCCCGCATACAGCCTCTCATAATGCTCCTGATCTGCCGGAGCATTATAGTTAATCACACAGTCCACAGGATAACGGTGCGTACCGAAATCCTCCATCAGCGCAACTCGTCCGTATCGCCCCAGCGCTGTCAGATATTCATCTGTCACCTGATAGCTGTCCGCCAGGATCACATCGGGCGATGCCTGCCCTTCTTTCTCTTCCCGCAAAGCTTCCGCCAGTGCCTCCCACCCAGGCAATTCCGCCTCCATGTCCCGGTAATCTGTTCCCAGAATACGGCTTTCGAAACCATGTTCCGATGCCAGGGCTCCCGATTCTCTATCGGCACAGATAAAACAGATGCGCTCTCTGCCCACAGCCGGCGCAAGTGCCTCCGCCACAGCCAGACAGCGCATCAGATGCCCGGCTCCAATTTTACCGTTCCCGTCCGCACGTATTAAAAACATGTTTCCTCACCCTTCAGCGAAAATCCACCAGCTCCCAGCTCATGGGAGTTCCCAGTCTGGCATCTCTGGCGATCTTTTTGCCCAGTATCTCCTCGTAATACATAGTGTGAAGTCCGTTTGCCGGTCTCACACTACGGAGATTCTCCGGTGTGAACACCTCTCCCGCCTTCATATCTCTGGCCACGAACAACGAACGGGAATGTTCCCGCTCCCTTTCCTGTCCCGGTGTCAAATCATAGGTAATCTTGCCCAGAGCCGCCTCTATTTTGCGGATATTATCCACCATTTCCTTAAATTCTGCCGGTTCCATGGAGAAAGCGGAATCCGCTCCCCCGTCCGCCCGGCTCAGCGTGAGGTGCTTCTCCACCATCCTGGCCCCCAGCGCCACGGCAGCTCCCGCCACCACACTTCCCATGGTATGGTCAGACAGTCCGGTCAGACAGTCAAAAGTATCTCCCATGGAAGGAATCGTCCGCAGATTCACATCCTCATAAGGAGTCGGATATGCCGAAGTACATTTCAGCAGAATCACATCCTCATTTCCTGCCTCTCTGCAGGTGCGTACCGCCAGATCAATATCCGAAAGTCTGGCCACACCCGTGGCCAGAATAACCGGTTTTCCCTTTTTTGCAATCTTTCTGATCAGAGGAATGTCCGTAATCTCAAAGGAGGCCACCTTATAGGCCGGCACCCCCAGCTCCTCCAGGAAATCCACACTGCTCTCGTCAAAGGGCGATGAAAAAAATTCCAGTCCCATCTCCAGAGCGACATCCCGCAGTTTCCCCTGCCATTCCCAGGGCGTGTATGCACTCTCGTACAGCTTGTGAAGCGTAGTCCCGTCCCAGAGCGTTCCCTGGGTAATCTGAAAGCAATCGTCGTCACAGTTCAGCGTAATGGTGTCCGCAGTGTAAGTCTGAATCTTCACCGCATCCGCCCCCGCTTCCTTCGCCGCCCGGATAATTGCCACGGCTCTGTCGTAATCCATATTGTGGTTCGCCGACATCTCCGCCACAATAAAGCAGGGAGTCTTTTCACTGATGACATGCTTTCCTATCTTAATTTCTCTGTTCATCCTCTTTCCTCATTCCGAACTCTATTTTCTCGTATTTTTTTGTATGTCGAACCGAAATCCAGTTCTCCGCTGTCATCCGCATGAAGGTCACATCATACCAGATGTCTTCCTTGCACACATGATGTTTCTTTTCCTCCACAATCTCGCAGCCACAGGCTCTGTGCAGCTGAATGACACCTTTGTTCAAAGTGAACACATCGCTGTATACCGCCTGCTTCTTCAGCACATCAAACACATAATCATACATACTCATTTCCAGGGAAAGTGCCGTACCCAGACTTCTCAGCCGTTTCTCTCCCATATAGTATGCCCAGCCCAGATTGCCCTCCGGATTCTCCAGGCCTATGAGGTTGATGACTCCTGCCGGCTGTCCGTCCACCTGAATCAGCCAGTAATCCACATCCGGATTCGTCCGGATTCCCGCCAGCCACTTCCGCTGGCCCTCCAGAGTCAGCTTCGGATTGGTGTTCATGTATCTGGTGATTTCCTCATCCATCCGCCAGCGCATGATATTCTCCAGGTCCTCTTCCCGGATCTTCCGCAAAGTCACGCTCATTTCTGCTTTCTCCCTCTGCCACCGCAGTCGTCACAAATAATCCGCGAAGAACGCTGCTCCTGCGTTCTTCAGTGTGAAGTTTTAGAATTTCTAAGTCCGCGTACTTTGTGGACTTAGAAATTCTCTTCACACTTCTCCAGCAGCTCTCTCACACCGGTCAGCTCCACGGCCTCCTCCAGCGGCACAGATATCTCCAGCCTTTCCTCCAGCTCCCCGATTATCATCACATGGGCCAGCGAATCCCACTCCTCCACATCGGCAATCATGGTGTCTTCCGTTATGGTACCCTCAGGCACATTCAACGCTTCTTCTATCAATGCAATAATCTCTCTCTTCTTTCCTGCATCCATCTTCCTGATCGCTCCTTTATCCCTGTGTCTCATCCATTCTTACATCATACCTTCTCTCCGGCGTCTTCGCAAGTCCTATCTCATACAGGACACCGTTTCCTCCGGCGGCTTCCACCTCCGCATAGCCCAGCCGCTTATATAATCCCGACACCGGCACGTTCTTCGCCGTTGGAACATACATAGCCCGAAGGCGGTTCCACCCCCGGCCCCGCATATCCTTTTCCACATCCTCTACCAGAGCATCCTCTATGTTCCTTCCCATGATACGGCAGCTCATGACAAAATCTGTCACCACAGGCACTTCTCCTCTGCAGTCTGCAATCAGAGCCGCTGTGATTCCATTGTCTCCAAACCGATCCGCCACATTATACAGATAGACACACCTGTCCGGATCCTCCAGAATCTCCGCTATCTGTGCCTGGGTATACCGCCTGGTGGTCAGATTAAACTGATTCGTCTTGTTCATCATCTGCAGCAGCCGCTCCGCATGTTTCTTCGGCTCCACTCTCCTGACCACTATTTTCAGCTCTCTCAGGTAATCCTCAAAGCTTCCTGCGCTCTCCTGCAGCCGCATTCTCTCGGAAATGGCCGCATACTGCGCGGTCTTCTCCCTGTCCTCCTCCGTTATAAAAGGTTTCTCGAAATACTCCCGGAAAATTTCCGCCATAGCCGGCGCCAGGTCCTCCGGTTTATCCGGGAAATCAGGCACCTCCACCTGTGGCAGCATCTCCTTCACCAGCTGCCGCTCCGCCGGACTGTCATCCCAGAACACAAAGGAATCCAGCCCCAGATTCAGCTCCCGGGCAATGTCTCTGATATTTTCATGCTTTGGCGCCCAGTTAACACGCCTTGCCGCGAAGGCCCCCGGCCGCAGCACCATGTGCGGATGCTTTTCCAGTATCTCCAGGGCATCCTGTTCATTATTTTTCGACACGATCCCCAGCAACACCCCCTGCCTCTGCATCTGCCAAAGCAGCCGCTGCAGGTTCTTATAGGCAAGCCCCACATATTCTTCCGAAAGCAGTACGGGAGTATGCTCGTTCTCTCCCGCAAGCCCTCCCCACAAAGTATTGTCCAAATCCAGCAGCAATACCTTTTTAGGTATTCTGTACTCTATTCTCACCTTATCCAGAATCAGCTCACACAGCCGCTTCTGGGCCTCATTGCTCAGCAGAATTCTGCCCATGTACCACATTTTCGGAGAAAAAGCGTTCTCCTCCCCCAAAGTCTCAATCATATGGTGGCAGGGCAGTATCCGCACATTGCCATGTGCCTTGCAGAACGCTTCCAGCCTTTTCTGCCAGAGCCCCTCCAGCGCCGTTTTCCTCCCCCTGTCCGCTGCCGGCAGCTCCGGCCCCCGGAGATAAGCGTCCCCAATATAATAAATCTCTTTTGCAAGAAGGGCACTCTCCAGGCAGGCAAACCACCTGTCCATTTTCTCCACCGCCGTCTCCGGCTCCAGATCATGCTCCAGCAGTTCCATCAGATCCTCCACCAGGAAGGTAATGTCCGGCTCAAAGGCATGATAGGAGGAAGAAGGGTTCATCAGGATTCCCAGTTCATTCCCATACCCTTCCGCTTCATACACCTCCGCCTGCTTCCGGAGCATACGGATCACCAGATTCATATTCACATTGGACAGCAGCGCAAGCTTTTGCTTCTGCTGTTTTTCAACATTCTCGCCCACCGTTCAAGTCTCTCCATTCCCGCTGATTTCTCGTAAATTCACAGCAATTCAATGACCTTTTGAACTGTTACAGATATCAGGATTCTCCCTGCATCATCCGATATTTTATCTGCGCAATCTCCCAGTCCGTCCAGTCATCGATATCCTGAACCTCTGTCTCCGGAATCACCATTGGCAGAATATTCCCCACCATCAGCCGCTTATTCTCCCGGAAGGCTTTCGTCCGGAACACGTAAAACTGCCCCGCATCATGATAATGGGGCTCCAGATCCTGAGAGCGGCTGTCCAGATACTGAGGATACTCAAATACCAGCCTTCCCTCCTTCACAATCATGGCGCGCTGTGGCGGATAGGAGAAAGCCACCACGGGAATCAGTGTGTCCGCGTCGCTGGCAAGAAGCTGATTTACGGCACTTTCCAGCTTTCCCGCCGTCACAAAGGGCGCCGTTGGATAAATACAGCAGCCCACATCGAAATGCTCCCCCCGCTTTTCATACTCATCCAGCACCTCCAGCAGCACATCATTGGTGGTGGCATAGTCATTAGCTGTCCTCTCACTGCGGAAAAAGGGAACCTCCGCGCCATATTGCTTCCCAATTCGGGCAATTTCTTCATCGTCAGTGGATACCATCACCCTGTCAAATATCCCTGATTTCACTGCCGCTTCCACAGAATAGGCCAGAATCGGTTTTCCACAGAATTCCTTTATATTTTTTCTGGGAATTCTCTTACTGCCTCCTCTGGCTGTGATAATCGCCACTTTTTTCATTTTGCCGTATCCTTTCCGACAGGAAGCTCCGTCCTTATTATCCTGTCTGTTTGCTGCTTACGTTCCTGACTTCCGCCACATTTTCAATGCCTGTTCTTTCACTGCGCACATGTGTCAGATGCCTGTTCCACTCCACAGTACCCCTATTTTCCCAGCCTCTTTCTCAGCCGCCGCACCCAAAGCTTCAGCCGATACTGCCGATAGAATTTCCTGTCCGACTGCCCCTGTAAGGTGATCAGCCGCTGCTCCTCCTGCCCTGTATACTGCCTGTAATACACATTCTCTCTGAAATCAGGGAATTTCACCTCCACGCCTTCCCGCAGTTCCCTGACAAAGGAAATCCGGGGCTGCCTTACTCCCTGCATATACGAGAACAGGGTAACCACATAATACAGCTCTGCAAAACGATACTCCAGCTCCTGATGGTACCGCTCTGAAACTCCCCGCTTCCGACATTCCGCATAGAGGATTTCCATTGCTTTCATTCGGTCTCTGCACCTTTCTTCCGTAATAAAATGCACGGTAGACCGTTCGTGCTGATAGTAAAAATACAGCGGTTCCTCTACCTTCTCAAAATGTCTGAAATACAACGACCACACAGAACCGGCGCAATTATCCTCATAAAAAATCCCTTCCGGGAAATCAAGCCCATTCTCCCGAATCACACAGGCT